>JACMJI010000243.1 GCA_014380705.1 Gorillibacterium sp.
GCTTCGATTCGTTCATCCAGAAAAAGCTGATATTGCTCAATTCAACACTAACGTGTTTGTTTTTGTGTGACTCTGGCCGAAGCCTTGTCACGCTGCTTGTTTACTCGTTGTTCAGTTTTCAAAGGGCTGTAATCTCCACATCGTTTCCTCAGCGGCGACTCTTATATCATACCACAGCTTACATATAAAATGCAAGTTGTTTTTTCAAGCCGTTAGCTGGCTTACTACTTCTTAAGTCCACCGCAAAAGCGGCTTGATTAATATAGCACACCAGCTTTAGAAAAAGCAAGACTTTTCTTTACAGTTAATTCGGTCAACTCCACTTCGATGAAAGCAAAGCGAAAATCTAAAAAGACTTCCATTCCACAGCAAGTGTGGGATGGAAGTCTTCTAAATATATCCGTAAACCGTTCTACTTACTGCTCATGACGGTCACGCATCAATGGAAAGAGAAGAACGTCGCGGATGGATGGAGCATTCGCAAGCAGCATAACCAACCGGTCAATACCGATCCCAAGTCCACCTGTCGGCGGCATGCCATATTCAAGTGCACGGATAAAGTCTTCGTCCATCGCATGCGCTTCGTCATTGCCAAGCTCACGCTCACGAAGTTGGGCTTCGAAGCGCTCACGCTGGTCAATTGGATCATTTAACTCCGTAAAAGCATTCGCATGCTCCCGAGCTACGATAAACAGTTCAAATCGATCCGTGAATCTCGGATCACCATTGCTTTTCTTCGCAAGCGGGGAGATTGCAACAGGATGTCCCGTTACAAACGTAGGCTGGATTAAGGTCTCTTCAACAAAAGCTTCGAAGAATTGGTTGATGATGTGACCGAAGGTCATGCCCGGATCAACCTTAACGTGATGCTCCTTAGCCAACCGAATCGCCTCTTCGTCTGACATGTTCACACTAAAGTCAACCCCGGTTACTTCACGAACAGCATCTACCATAGAGATTCGGCGCCATGCACGTGCAAGATCAATCTCTTGACCCTGATAATCAATAACAGCTGTTCCTAATACCTCACGAGCAACATGAACAACCAAGTTTTCGGTAAGTTCCATGATGTCCGTATAATCCCCATAAGCCTCATAAAGCTCAAGCATCGTAAACTCTGGATTATGCCTAGTCGAGATTCCTTCGTTACGATAAACCCGCCCAATTTCATACACTTTCTCTAATCCACCAACGATTAATCGCTTGAGATGTAATTCTAAGGCGATTCTCATGACTAAAGGAAGATCGAGTGCATTATGATGTGTATGGAAAGGACGCGCCGCAGCCCCACCAGCAATAGCGTGGAGAGTTGGAGTTTCAACCTCTAAATAGCCGTTTGCATCCAAAAAGCGCCGAATGGATTGAATGATTCTGGAACGAGTAATAAATGTACTCTTAACTTCTTCATTCATGATTAGATCCACGTAACGTTGCCGGTAACGAGTCTCTACATCCTTAAGTCCATGGAATTTGTCAGGAAGAGGATACAGTGACTTAGAGAGCACTTCGATAGCCGTTGCTTTAACGGTTGTTTCCCCGGTTTTGGTCTTGAAAACCTCCCCGTGAATACCGATGATATCGCCAATATCTAGTAAATCGAAAGCTTCGTATTGCAACTCTTCAATTGAATCCTTACGTATATAAATTTGGATTCTGCCCGAAAGATCTTGAATATGAGCAAAGGAGGCTTTGCCCATATTGCGTTTTTGCATAATCCGACCTGCGATAACGACTTGGACAGCTAACACTTCAAGCTCTTCCTTTGGCATGGGGTCATACTGATCCATGATACTTTTCGCCATATGAGTACGCACAAACTTCTTGCCAAAGGGGTCCATCCCCATGTTTCTTAGGTCGTCCAACTTACCGCGGCGAATCGCCAGCATTTCGTTCTCATTTAGTTCCAGTTCTTGACTCATCCCGGTATCCCCTTCATCATTTGGTGCCATGTACAGTTGTTTATCCATTAATTAAGAACCGCATAGAGAAACGTATTCTTTCTTATATTTGGAAAAAAGCTTCCGAGGGAAGCTTTTTAGCGTATCTGTTAAGCCATAACTTACGTATCCGTGGAAACCAGATCATTTATCGGTAAAAACCTAGCTCCGTTGCGATCACTAACTAGAGTAAAAGGCTGGCCTGACCTGCATAGAAGAAAGGATAAGTTTGCTCCTTATCCCCTCTAATCCTTCAAGAAAAAGCTCTACTTTGTAATATCCATGATCATGTATTGAATGATACCTGCAGGCACATTAATGTCTACGGTAGCGCCCTTCTTCTGACCAATAATTGCACGGCCTACCGGACTTTCATTGGATATCTTACTTTCAAATGGATCTGACTCCGCTGTGCCAACGATCGTGTAATCAATCAAGTCCCCAAATTCCAAGTCCTTTAATGTAACCCTAGTTCCAATGCCCACCGTATTGATATCCACTTCTTCATTGTTGATAATTCGTGCATTGCGCAGAAGCTTCTCCAGTTGAAGAATCCGTCCTTCGATAAATGCTTGCTCGTTCTTGGCATCATCGTATTCAGAGTTTTCACTGATATCTCCGTATCCAATAGCGGTCTTGATCCGTTCTGCCACCTCACGGCGCTTCACTGATTTCAGAGTTTCAAGCTCTGATTCCAGCTTCTTAAGGCCTGTCTGCGTTAGAATCGTTTCCTTTTCGCTCATTCCGACAAATCCCCTGTCTAATGAATTCACAAAAGTTGCCGCAAGTCCGATCGATCCAGCGGCTTCCTTCTACTATATGGGCTGCACCCAAATGACATGTCAATTGCTTCACTTTTTAAGTTTACGACTGATTATATTGCAACACCCTCTAATTGTCAATCGTAAAACGAACAAGAAGGTGTCCTATAAGATACTAAATCAGTGAAATATTTCCTCATTCCTGCCTTCCTTACCGTTGCCAAGTTGACCGACAAACTGATCAAGCGTTTCGACAATTTCATCGCGTCCTGTCATTTCCATAATGACATCTTTGACACGTGCGCCGCCAGTCATGCCTTTTAGATACCATGCTAGATGCTTACGCATCTCTTTAACGGCAACTAATTCACCCTTTAGTGCAGCAAGTCGATCAAGATGAAGCACAGCAATCCGACATTTTTCCTCAGGCGAAGGCTCTGGTACGAGAACTCCTTCTGTCAGATAACGAACCGTACGATACAACATCCAAGGGTTACCCAGTGCTCCCCTGCCAATCATTACGCCATCGCATCCGGTTTGGTCCAACATCCGTTTCGCGTCCTCGGGAGTAAACACGTCTCCATTACCGATGACTGGAATCGACACGGTTTGTTTAACTTCCCTAATGATATCCCAATTAGCCGTACCACTATACATCTGAACCCGGGTACGACCATGGACCGAGACAGCGGAGCCTCCGCCATTCTCGACAGCTTTTGCATTGGCGAGGGCGTAAATATGCTCATCATCCCACCCAATCCGCATTTTTACCGTAACAGGCTTTTTAACAGCCTTAACAACTTCCGTGATCATCTGTTCAATACGGTCGGGTGAAAGGAGCCATCTGGCGCCCGCATCACATTTGGTTACCTTAGGCACAGGGCAACCCATGTTAATATCGATAATATCAGCGTTGGTGTGTTGATCCACGACTTTCGCAGCTGCAACAAGCGACTCCGTATCTCCACCAAATATCTGCAAACTGAGCGGCTTCTCTCGATCATCCACATATAACATTTCCATTGTTCGTTTATTTCCATGCATGATTGCTTTGTCACTCACCATCTCAGCGCAAACCAACCCACAACCAAATTCCTTAGCGATCAGGCGGAAAGCCGGGTTGCAGACGCCGGCCATAGGAGCCAGCACAACGTTGTTTGGGGCGACTACATTCCCTATTTTTAACATAATAATCTCCTCTCGCAATTTAAAAAGTTATAAATTATTCTTAGGGAGTAACTCCCTTGGTGAGATATCCAGCGCTTCTGAAATCAGCTCAATCAGCTTAGGATCTGCTCTGCGGGCCCCGCGTTCTACAGCACCTAACACAGATACGGAAACTCCCATTCGCTCCGCCAGACCTGTTTGTGTGAATCCCTTTAGCTTTCGGAAAGCACGAATTCGCAGGGCATCCTTCATAATATCCATTTTTTAACACCGTCCTTGCCGTCCAAGTGTTCAATATGTTGGGAAAGAGATACGATTCCAGGAACACTGTCGTCGTCAGCAATCTCCGCAAGCGGGATAAGAACGAACGCACGTAATGGAAGCCTTGGATGAGGAATGGTTAGTCGCGGCAACCTCAGCTCAGCCTGACTGTATAGCAGTAAATCTAGGTCAATGGTTCTAGGGCCCCAACGAATGTCGCGCTTACGACCAAGCTGTTGTTCAACCCGTTGCAATTCAAGCATTAGTTCCTCGGGGGGTAAATCGGTTCGAATCGCTATTGCCATGTTAAGAAATTGTTCTTGCTCTGTATATCCAATCGGGTCCGTTTCATAAAAGGAGGATTGCCGGACTATTTTAATCCGCGGGTGCAGGGAAAGCAACCGGACTGCCTCTTGCAACAGGTTTAACCGATTACCGATATTTGACCCCAATCCGATGAACGCCTCAATAGGTCGACGACGGCAAATTTCCACACTAGCACCTTCAAAATGGATATTGAACGGTGGATTTGGCTTTGTAATTCTTACCATGACCTCTTGGAGGATGGAGTAGTGTTCCAGAAGGTCCGCAGCCACGTGTTCCGCAACGGCCTCAATCAGCTTGAACGTCCGATTCTCAACAATATTCTTGATGCGTTCATACAGCTCTGCATAATTGACCGTTTCCTCAAGGTCATCCATGTATCCAGCTCTTGATAGGGGCAAACTCAATTCAACGTCGGCAAGAAAGCGTTGACCCAGCTTGTTTTCTTCCGGAAGCACCCCATGATAACCATAAAACGCCATCTGGGACAAGATCATTTTATCCATTTATGTCCACACCTCACTGGTAGCCTTGAAAGTTCATAATAGCATCGGCCATCATCGCCGCTCGCTTATTTTCTTTAACATCATGCACACGAACCATTGCACAGCCCTGATAGACACCTAGCGCCGTTGTCGTTAGTGTACCCTCTAGCACATCCTCTGCCTGTCCTCCAAGAACATGACGAAGGGTGCGTTTACGTGAAGCGGCAAGAAGCACCGGATAGCCAAGCTCTGTCAGTATATTCAGACTGCCAAGCAACTGAAGGTTATGTTCATAGGTCTTGGCAAAACCAATCCCTGGGTCCAGCATAATCTGCTCCTGGCGAACACCTGCAGCTTGAGCAATCTTAATACTCTCCATAAGATCGGCCGCAACGTCAAATGCAAAATCTATATAGTCCATGTCTGGACGATTATGCATGAGAATGATCGGGCAGTCAAATGCAGCAGCTACCTTGGCCATTTCTGGATCTTTGCGGCAGCCCCATATGTCGTTGATGATATGTGCGCCAGCTTCTAGTGCTTTTTGGGCTGTTGTGGACTTGTAGGTATCAATGGAAAGGGGAACATGGACCTCTCGTTTCAGTGCTTCAATTACAGGGATGACCCGGCTAAGTTCCTCCCTCTCACTAACAAAGGCCGCACCTGGTCGGGTTGACTCTCCACCGATATCGATTAAGTCGGCACCCTCTGCTACCATAGCTTTCGCTTGCTGTACCGCAGCCTCAACTGTGGTAAAACGTCCTCCATCGGAGAACGAATCCGGTGTGACATTTAAAATTCCCATAATCAAAGTACCCGCACCCATCTTCAGCGTAAGCCCGCGGCAGTTCAGCGTACGGAGTTCGCGTTTGCCTACCATTTACCATCCCTCACCTATCCAAGGCTCTAATGTAAAAAAGAGAAAGTCGTGACCACTTATAGGGGTGTCACGACTGTTCCATTCCATATATCTGGAAAAGACTAGCAAGCCATTAAACTCCACTAACAGGAGACAGCCCGACAAAGTTTCGCAAGAGCTGCATTCCATTTTCAGTGATGATGGATTCTGGGTGAAACTGCACACCCTCGATAGCATACTCCTTATGACGCAACCCCATAATCTCACCCGCTTCTGTCCATGCGCTAATCTCTAAGCAATCGGGTAATGTCTCACGCTTCACAATTAGCGAGTGATAACGTGTTGCCGTGAAGGGATTGTCAATCTCCAGAAAAATCGTTTTACCATCATGATGGATTTGTGAAGTTTTGCCATGCATCAGATTCTCTGCCCTCACCACATCTCCACCAAAAGCTTGCCCTATGGCCTGATGCCCGAGGCATACACCGAGTATGGGCAATTTCCCTTTAAAATACCCGATCACATCAAGGCAAATACCTGCCTCGTTCGGTGTACAGGGTCCTGGCGAGAGCAGAATACGGCTCGGCTTAAGTTCCTCGATCCCTTCGAGGGTGATTTCATTGTTGCGACGAACCACGATTTCTTCACCAATCTCGCCCAAATATTGAACCAGATTATAAGTAAACGAATCGAAATTGTCGATGACCAGAATCATGATCACTCGCTCCTTTGTGCTTAGCATTAGCACTAGCATTAGCACTAGCATTAGCATTAAAATAGCTATTCCATTATCTGTACTCTATGTTATAGGCTTTTTCCCTCGTGCGCAATCTGATAGAGCAAAAAAGCCCCCAAAAGGGGCTTTTAGATGACTATTGTTATTATTGTTGTTCGTCAAGTTGATACAACGGTGTACTGAGGTAACGCTCGCCGTTACTGGGAATAATAACCACGACTCGTTTGCCAGCGCCCAATTCCTTAGCAACCTTAAGTGCCGCAAATACGGCTGCCCCAGAAGAAATCCCTGTTAAGATCCCTTCTTCCTTAGCAACACGACGAGCCGTTTCAAAGGCATCCTCGTTCTCAACCTGGATAATTTCATCATAGATATCCGTGTTCAGGATATCCGGTATAAACCCGGCACCAATCCCTTGGATTTTGTGAGGGCCGGGCTTTCCGCCAGAGAGAACGGGAGAAGCAGCAGGCTCAACAGCATAAATCTTAATATCTGGGAAGTTTTGCTTCAGAACTTCACCAGCGCCTGAGATTGTACCCCCGGTGCCGATCCCAGAGACAAAGGCATCAAGTTTTCCATCATGAGATTGAATGGCATCAACGATTTCCGGTCCTGTTGTTTCACGGTGAACTTTAACATTAGCCGGGTTCTTAAATTGCTGAGGAATGAA
>JACMJI010000244.1 GCA_014380705.1 Gorillibacterium sp.
GGTTTCGTGACGGACGATATTGGCATTACGGATACGCGTAAGCATATCTGCAATAGGATCAGACATTACCATGTAGCGAACCTCCTTCCCGAAACGGGGTGATTACCAGCTGGCTTTGCGTACGCCAGGAATCTGGCCTTTGTATGCTAATTCACGGAAACAAATCCGACAGATCTTAAATTTGCGCAAAACGGAGTGGGGACGTCCACAACGTTCACAGCGGGTATACGCCTGTACTTTAAACTTCGGCGCACGCTGTTGCTTAACCTTCATCGAGGTTTTTGCCATTTCACTTCCACCTCCAAAGTTGGAATTATTTCGCGAACGGCATTCCCAATTGAGTCAGCAATTCGCGGGACTCTTCGTCCGTACGAGCAGTAGTGACGATTACAACGTCCATACCGCGGATCTTGTCAATCTTGTCATACTCAATTTCAGGGAAAATTAACTGTTCTTTAAGACCCATTGTGTAGTTTCCGCGGCCGTCAAAGGCCTTGTTGGAAACTCCGCGGAAGTCACGGACACGTGGTAGTGCTACATTGAACAATTTATCCAAGAAATAATACATGCGTTCGCCACGAAGAGTAACCTTCACACCGATTGGCATACCTTCGCGTAGTTTGAAACCAGCGATGGATTTCTTCGCACGGGTGATAACTGGTTTTTGTCCAGCAATGGTTTGCAGATCTACTAAAGCCGCGTCAAGAACCTTGGAGTTAGAGACTGCATCGCCTACGCCCATGTTGATAACTATCTTTTCCAGCTTAGGAACCTGCATGACGGACGTATAGTTGAACTTCTGCATCATCGCAGGAGTTATTTCGTTCAAGAACCGATCTTTCATTCTTGCAGTCATGTTGCATTATCCTCCTTTCCGACTTCTGTGTTAATCGATGACTTCTCCGGACTTTTTGGCAACCCGTACTTTATCTCCATTGTCCAACACTTTGTAGCTAATCCGTGTAGGTTTACCACTTTTTGGATCGGCCAACATTACGTTGGATACATGGATTGGAGCTTCTTGGGTTATGATGCCGCCCTGAGGGTTCTTCTGGGAAGGTTTCGTATGCTTCTTCACCATGTTGATACCTTCGACTAGGACGCGATTCTCACGCGGGTAAGCAGCCAGAATGCGGCCCTTTTTCCCTTTATCTTTACCGGTAATGACGAATACCGTATCGTCTTTCTTAACGTGGAGCTTGTTGTTATGAGACTCCAACTTTTTCTTTGTGTGTGGCATGTTCGGTTACACCTCCTAAATGGCGGATAAAAGGTTCCGGCATTAGATAACTTCCGGGGCCAAGGATACTATTTTCATAAAATCGCGATCACGGAGCTCACGGGCTACTGGCCCGAAGATCCGGGTGCCGCGGGGGCTACGATCGTCTTTAACAATGACAGCTGCATTTTCGTCAAAAGAGATGTAAGATCCGTCTTTACGGCGTGCTCCAAATTTGGTGCGCACGATAACCGCTTTGACTACATCACCCTTCTTGACAACGCCACCTGGTGTTGCTTCTTTAACGGAACAGACGATAATATCTCCGATATGTCCTACGCGGCGACCAGTGCCACCTAGAACGCGAATGCACATCAATTTCTTAGCGCCTGAATTGTCAGCGACGCTCAATCGGGTAAAAGGTTGAATCATTGAGATACCCTCCTTTCGGCTTCAGTAAACTTTAGATAATAACCGCAGCTTCGATGATTTCGACCAGTCTCCAGTTCTTGTCTTTGGACAATGGGCGGGTCTCCATGATCTTAACCGAATCGCCAATTTTGGCTTGGTTATTCTCATCATGAGCTTTGAATTTCTTCGTGTATTTAATACGCTTGTGATACAAGCTGTGCTTCTTGTAAGTTTCAACGGCTACGACAATCGTCTTGTCCATCTTGTCGCTAACCACTTTACCAGTCTGAACCTTGCGGTCATTGCGCTCTTCCATTGTTCATCCTCCTCTCTTGGTTCGAAAAAGGATTAACCGATTCCGAGTTCCCTTTCACGCAAAATGGTTTTGGCCCGTGCAATCTCTTTACGCACGTTGCGGATTTGAGTCGGGTTATCCAGTTGGCCGGTGGCCAGCTGAAAACGGAGGTTGAACAGCTCTTCCTTAAAACCTGTCACTTTTAGCTCGATTTCGGCTGTGGTCAGGTTGCGGATATCGCTAGCCTTCATTCTGCTTCACCACCCAGTTCTTCACGTTTTACAAACTTCGTTTTAATAGGGAGCTTGTGGGCAGCAAGACGCATTGCTTCACGAGCAACCTCTTCGCTAACACCAGCAAGTTCAAACAGGATTTTGCCCGGTTTGACAACGGCAACCCATTTTTCCACATTACCTTTACCACTACCCATCCGTACCTCTAGAGGTTTCTGGGTCACTGGCTTGGAAGGGAAAATTTTGATCCATACTTTACCGCCCCGTTTGATGTAACGGGTCATGGCTATACGTGCAGCCTCGATTTGACGGTTGGATACCCAAGCTGGTTCAAGAGCTTTGAGACCGAATTCGCCGAAAGCGACTTCTGTACCACCCTTAGCATTACCTTTCATCGTACCGCGGTGTTCTTTGCGGTGTTTGACGCGTTTAGGTACTAACATGATCAGTTTCCTCCTTCCCGTACAGCTTTCTTCTTAGCCGTAGGAAGTACTTCTCCACGGTAGATCCAGACCTTTACGCCGATCCGTCCGTAGGTGGTATGAGCTTCGGCAGTTCCGTAGTCGATGTCTGCACGCAATGTGTGCAACGGCACGGTACCTTCGCTATAGCCTTCACTACGGGCAATTTCTGCTCCGCCGAGACGACCACTAACCGCAGTCTTGATTCCTTTGGCTCCTGATCTCATCGTTCTTTGCAACGCTTGTTTCATCGCACGACGGAACGATACACGACGTTCAAGTTGAAGAGCAATGCTCTCAGCAACAAGAATGGCGTCGAGTTCAGGGTTTTTGATTTCCGTAATATTGATATGAACTTTTTTGTTTGTCATGGTGGTCAGGTACGTCCGGATGTTTTCAACTTCCGCGCCGCCCTTACCGATTACCATACCAGGTTTAGCAGTATGGATAGTGACATTTACGCGATTTGCTGCGCGCTCGATATCAATATGGGAAACCGAAGAATCTTTCAGTTTGCCCATCAAGTATTCACGGATTTTTACGTCTTCCATCAATAGTGTACCGTAGTCTTTATTACCGGCGTACCATTTGGATTCCCAATCACGGATAATGCCGATACGTAGACCGACAGGGTTTACTTTTTGACCCACACGTTTTCCCTCCTTATTTTTCGGATACCACTAAAGTGATGTGGCTCGTGCGTTTGTTAATGCGGCTAGCTCTACCCATCGCGCGCTCGCGGAACCGTTTCATTGTCGGCCCTTGATTTGCGTAGACTTGAGCAATAACCAATTTATTCACATCGAGTGAATAGTTGTGCTCGGCATTGGCAATCGCCGAGTTGAGCAATTTCTCCACAATCGGAGAAGCAGCCCGGGGAGTATGGCGAAGAATCGCAATCGCTTCGCCTACTTCCTTGCCGCGGATCAAATCAATGACCAGCTTCACCTTCCGAGGAGCGATGCGAATGTATTTTGCATTTGCAGTAGCTTGCATGGGATTACCTCCTCTCAAACATTTCGGTTTGCCATTACCTGTCTTGGATGAAGACCAGGATTAGCGTTTACCCGTTTTTTTATCATCGTCGCTGTGACCCTTATACGTACGAGTCGGTGCAAACTCTCCAAGCTTATGTCCGACCATATCTTCCGTTACATAGACAGGAACATGTTTTCTTCCGTCATATACTGCGAAAGTTTGTCCGATAAACTGTGGAAAAATCGTGGAGCGGCGCGACCAGGTTTTGATCACGACTTTCTTGGTCGTACTCGTACCAACTTGCTCGACCTTCTTAAGCAGATAGCTGTCCACAAAAGGTCCTTTTTTCAAGCTGCGTCCCATTTATGATCCTCCCTTCGACTAGCATTGTATCGTGCGTTATTACTTCGTACGGCGACGAACAATATACTTGTTGGAAGCTTTGTTCTTCTTGCGGGTTTTGTAACCAAGTGTTGGTTTGCCCCAAGGAGACAATGGTGATTTGCGTCCGATTGGTGCGCGGCCTTCGCCACCACCGTGTGGGTGATCCACAGGGTTCATGACAACACCACGTACTTCTGGGCGTCTGTTCATATGACGTGAACGTCCAGCTTTACCAATCTTTACGAGCTCGTGGTCACCGTTACCAACGGCACCAACAGTCGCACGACAAACCTTCAAGATACGGCGAACTTCGCCTGAAGTAAGACGAATCGTTACATATTCTTCTTCTTTACCAAGCAATTGAGCTTCTGTGCCAGCAGCACGCACTAATTGAGCACCCTTACCAGGTTTCAATTCGATGTTGTGGATAACTGTACCAACTGGGATGTTCTCGAGTGGAAGGCTGTTACCAACCTTAATGTCGGAACCAACGCCAGATGTGATAACATCATCCACCTTCAAGCCTTTTGGAGCGATGATATAACGTTTCTCACCATCAGCATAGTGGATCAAAGCGATGTTAGCTGAACGGTTTGGGTCGTATTCGATAGTAGCAACGCGACCTGGTATGCCATCTTTGTTCCGCTTAAAGTCAATAATCCGGTACTTACGCTTTGCTCCGCCGCCTTGATGACGAACCGTAATTTTACCTTGATTATTGCGACCAGCTCGCTTGCTAAGAGGCGCAAGCAATGATTTCTCGGGTGTAGATGTTGTAATTTCCTCAAATGTGGAAACAGACATCCCACGACGTGCCGGCGAAGTCGGTTTATATTTTTTAACTGGCATTAAATTTCCCTCCTTACTTCAAAGATAGTGGCATTATACGGTTTCGAAGAATTCCAGTTCTTTGCTATCTGCGGAAAGAGCAACAATTGCTTTTTTCCATTCAGGGCGGAAGCCGGAGTGCTTACCGTAGCGTTTTGGTTTTTGTGGCATTCTTAGTGTGTGAACACTAGTTACCTTAACTTTGAAAATTTGTTCGATAGCTGACTTGATTTCCGTTTTGTTGGAGCGGATATCCACTTCAAAAACGTACTTCTTAAGGGCCATTAGATCGCTGGTGCGTTCGGTAATGACCGGCCGCTTTATAATATCGCGTGGGTCTTTCATTACGCAAACACCTCCTGTACTTTCTCGACCGCATCCTTGGTGATGATCAGCTTGTCATATAGCATAACGTCAAGGACGTTGATGCCAACAGCACTAACAAATTTCACACCTGGAATGTTGCGGGCGGACAGTGCCACGTTCTCATCGAACTCACTCGTAACAACGAGGGCGCGGCGATCAGCTTTTAGGTTTTTAAGCAATGCAATAATTTCCTTCGTCTTTGGTGCAGCAAAGGAAAGCTGATCCAA
>JACMJI010000245.1 GCA_014380705.1 Gorillibacterium sp.
CTCTCCAGTGGTACGGTTTGTGATGCATCAAGGAAAGAAGATGAGTCAGCATAGGAGGAATCAACGTCGCAGGTTTTACTGACAGAACGGGTATGAAATCAAGTGATTGGAACTCGAACACTGTATGACCTTCAGTACTGCTGTCATCATCCAAGTTAAAATGAATAAATACATGCCTGGTCGGTCGATCAGGATCAAATGAATAGGAGTGTTCTTCCCCCGGACGTGTGATTACAATACTGGGTTTATCGAGCTGAACAGAATAATTGCCAACCTGATACACAGTGCCTGTCCCCGCAGGAAAAAAAACCAGCTCGTAATCTTTAATAGTTCGTGGAGAAAGAGAGTAGGATGGTTTGACGACAAATTCTCCGGCTGTGGAAAGTCGCGATAAACCTGCATATTGCATATAACAACCCTCTCATTATGAATGCCATTTATAAATTTAGTTTAGCAAAATCTCCGTCGGGGTTCAATGTAAATATCAGATATGTGCAGGGATTATTCGATTGCGTCAATTGTAGTTCCATTCCTACATTTGCAATAATGAAGTAAGAAATGAATTGGAGGAGATCTATCAATGAATGATGAAAAACAGTCAAAAACAATTGATTTTCGGTATGCGCCAGACATTGTCCAAACGTGCATCGGGTTAGCCGACGACTTTTACAAGTCGATCGTCCGTGAGGACGGCAGTCTTAATTATCATTTTCAAGGTGAGCATTGTCAATTATGGGACCCATTACTTCGAGTAGGGGAACAGAAAGCAGTATATCCCCTGAATACAATGAACATGGGCTTTCGTTACCGCTACAAGCCGACATTCTTTCATCGGGACCGCATGCTCGATCAAAAACAGGATTACGGGGATGCACAAGCGGCTTTTGTTACCACTATCGAGCGTTATGCGCACACTGAACTAGAGTGGGAGGTAGTCGCTTATAGCGACGGGCAAGGGCTGAGAGCAGATATTATTCGTTGGAAATTAACGGCATTGGAAGGTTTCGGTCATGCCCATACCAAAGTAATCTTATGTGCCCTCGGCCTGTCAGAAGGAGGTCCGCAGATTCTCAGCTTTCCTCATGATCAGAATGTATTCTTACAGGAAGGTGAGTGTTGGGAAGGCGTTTATGTCATTGTGCTAAAAGGTGAGTTAAGTAAAGAACAAGTGTCGCTGGAGTGGGCAAACTTGGCCAAAGAGCAGATGAGATTATATTGGAATAACTTGAAGCCGTTTCATCATGCATTCGAGATCCCTGACCAACAAATTCAAGACATGCTGCATGCTTGCGGAAGAAACATTCTACAAGCAAGAGAGGTAAATGAAGGCGTTTATGAATTACAGGTAGGTCCAACCATGTACCGCGGTTTATGGATGGTGGACGGTTATTTTCTGCTCGAAGCGGCTCACATGATGGGAAGAAGTGAGGAAGCTTATCAGGGCTTGCTGGCAGTTCAACGTAGAATCAGGCCCGATGGTTCCATTGCCATTAACCCGGATCATCATAAAGAGACAGGCATCGCTTTAGCAACCTTCGTCAGACAATGCGAGCTAATGAACGATGATGAACGATTGAGGGAATTATGGCCATCCATGCAAAGAGCGTTGTTGTATATTCGTGGAAAGCGTGAGGAGGCTTTTGCGAAAGGACCTTCTTACCTGGGGTATGAGTTGTTCACTCCGTCATTTGGTGACGGCGGTTTGCACGGACCGGCACCGGAACTGACAACCCCCCTATGGACCTTGTTCGGCCTAAAGGTAGCGTATGAAGCAGGAAAGCGTTTGAACCTGCCTGGCTGTGAAGCCTTCGGACATGAGTATGAAGATTTGTCGAGTTCACTCCGAAAAGTATGGGAACGGCATATGAAATGCACGGAAAGTGGAATCCCCTACGTTTATATGAGTTTAGAGCCGGAGCTGGATCATTTGCCACAGACTGGAACATGGGCCCTCGCGCAATCCATTGCACCAGGTGAGGTTTTTTTTCCGAATGATCCATTGGTAACCAATTTCCTTAAATTGCTGGACGAGGTAGATGACCAGCAAGGATTGCCCGTCAATACAGGTTGGAGAAAAGACCAGGCTGTATGGAGTTATTCGGCGATGTTCTACGCACAAGTATGGTTATATGCTGGTTATCCAGAGAAAGCGGTAAATTATTTATACGCATTTGCCAATCATGCGTCCTCAAGTCGTGTTTGGAGGGAAGAGCAGCCACTCAAAGAAAGCCGGTCTAATGAGTTTTGCGGAGATATGCCGCACAATTGGGGTTCTGCAGAATTTATTCGACTTGTTCGTCATCTGGTTGTTGTGGAACGTCTCGGCGATTTGGTATTATTCCCGGGTCTTCCGAAGGAATGGATACCAACTAGCAAACAACAACGGCTCATGATAGAACAGACACCAACCCGATATGGCAAGGTCACTGTAGAGCTTACGATGGAACAGGATGACCTGTTTACACTCCAGTTCTCGCTGTCCCCTGGAAATCAGCATCCCAGAAGCATATTGTTGAATTGGAAGGGCTCGGTCGCCCAGTCTGACATTGATATGAAACAGATTCAGGATGGGGTATGGGAAATGTCTTCCCACACGGGTAAAGCTACTTTGAAGCTTAGGCTGGATAAGTAGGGAAAACCATATCATGAACCCTAACTGCAATACTGCCTAAAACCTACAAGTTCCATTGCGATATGATGAGACGCTCTGTATAGAGCAACTTTATCATTCAAGATGTAGCAAGCCATTACCATATATGGGCTGCGGGCCATTCGTTCACCATGCAGCAACCGGAGATTGATCCTGAGCGGATTATTGTGATGGGGACTAGCCAAGGTGGAGGATTAGCGCTAGTCACCACAGCCTTGCAACCACAAGTTAAGGTGACGGTGGCATCTATTCCCAACATGTGCAACATGGATCATGGTCTGCTTATAACGAGTTCAATGACGGAAGCCTCCGAGTATGTGAGTCGTTTCCGGACAAGCGGGAGAAGTGTTAACCACGCACAGTTATTTTGAAGCGATGAATTTAGCTGACAGAATCACAACTCCCGTGCTGTGCTCGTTTAGCCTCTTGGATCTGGTGTGCCTGACTGAAACGATTTTTGCCGCCTATACCTACATTCTAGGAACCTCTAATGAAATGATTGTCTATCCGTTTAATGGGCACTGGACAGGTCCAGATCATACACGTGCTGTTTACACATTTATTTGTAAGAAATCCTGAGTAGGGGGCGTCGATTTGAGTAAAGTTGAATGGCATAAACAAGCATATATGAATGGAAGAGAGTATTTCCCTATAGGTAATGGTCAAATTTCGGGGTTTGTCCAATGGGATCGTTCAGGATTAAATCAGCCGTTAACACTCCTACTTCAAAACCCTGAGATATTGGAACCCTTTACAATGGATGGTATTCCCAAACAACATACCTATTTGTTTAATCCAGATCAAGGACTTGACCAGACAGCATTGACCGTTACCGTCGATGGGCGAATGTTTAGGCCAATCCATTCCAATCTCGAAGTAGTATGGAAGTCAGGAGAAGAAGCACCGATCGTGGTGGCGTGTTGGTGGGCGGGGCAGGTGCGAATTCAAGAGCAATTTTTTGTTTCCGTGGAGAATCCTTTCTTGTATCGTACCGTCACTGTGGAGAATCCTAGTAACTGCCCGGTAACCATTCGTCTAGAGTTGCCCTTCGTGCCGAATCCACATAAATTTCCGTCCATGGAGTTTATTAAGGAAACAGACATCATATGGGCAAAAGGAGAACCAGGGGCTGTTGGTCTGGGAGTAAAAGGGAACTCAGATCAATTGTCCGTAACTCAAGATTCCAATGAGTATAAAGCTGTTTTCGCACCGGGTGAATTGATACCTAGAGAGAGTCATACTTGTACATTTACCTACATACTCGCTGTCGGACAGGAAACGAATTCATTTGAGAACACCTTTAAACAAACCCGAATCCAATTCGAGGAACGACAACTGATGGCAAGAAGAGCCAAGGCTGGCGTGCTAGAAACGGATGATTTGGTCTTTAAGCATGTGTATGATTCCGCGCTACGGGGCCTAATGATGTGCATGAGCGACAGTGGGAATATAACGCGGGGATCTGGCAGTATCAAGCGGAGTGGGTACGTGATAGCAGCATGATGGCCATGGCCATGTTATATTGTGGACTCCATGAGGATGCTGAGAAGTTATTATGCCACATTATCCGCGATATGACGGATGAAGAAGGGCGTACTTTGGTTGGAGGCACATACGTTGAAATCGAGAATGAACAGTTTGATCAAGCTGGCCAGCTGCTTAACACGCTGTATGAATTCTACCTATGGACAGGAAATGACCGATTTATTCGCGAGGATTGGTGCAGGATTGAAGCTCTTGCCAATCGGTTAAACCACCTGCATTGCAGAGATGAAGGGACCAAGTTGTTTCATAATAAAAGGGAGTTCTGGGAGCGAAATGAATGGCATGGCGTTGAAAGAGGGTATGAGCTAGCTTATCAAGTCTGGCCTGTATTGGGGTTGCGTGCGGCGAATCAGATGGCGGTTATTCAAGGGTCGGAGCAGGCATTAGCTTTGGGAAGAATATGGCATGCTTCTACGGATACCCAGTGGGACGCTGTTTTAAACCACCCGCTCTATGCTTTTATTCGAGATGGTAAATGGGTCAAACGAATCAAAATGGATGGCGAAGTGCAAGAAATAATCAAGCCGGTAAAGGATTATAAGGAGAAGGATGATATTCCCTTGGGCAATGAACCCATTTCCTACTTAAATCCTGATGCGTCTGTTGTCTTCCCAATTATTTACGGCCTAGTTTCTCCTGATGAACGAACCGTATTGGCAACGCTTGAGGATTTAGAGCAATTATGGAATATGCGTTGGAACCATGGCGGTTACGACCGCTATCATACGAGTTCTGAGCCCGATACACCGGGTCCTTGGATCTTTGCCAGCTTATTCCTTGCAAGAGCCAATCACGCGGCAGGACGATTGGAACATTCCCGCAAGGTCTTGGAATGGCTTAACCGCATTCAAGGTGGAACGTCTGGTGCTTGGCACGAATATATACCTGTGAATGAGGCCAATACTTACCGAAACGGTATTCTGATCTGGGATTGGGCGGAAATTATATTATTTCTTGTAAGGGATGTCCTAGGGGTCCGGCCTGGAGAGAAAGGACTTCAAGCCGAACCGAAACTGTTTCCGGGAATGGGCAGGGTTTCGCTGAAAATCCCATATCAAGGAAAAGATATACAAATAAATTGGACAAACTAGAAATTATTAGCCCCATGCGTTTAACAAAATGAAAACAGGATCAATGTCCAGAAGATCCACTTGAAATTCTTAATATAATTATGAAGTATTTGTGTAATTTGATCAAACAACTCTAAATCTCATTAGATGGATAGAATCGCAATGGCATGGGGAGATTCCCCTTGCAAGTGCGGTTCTATATTTTGGTATTTATTACTCAGGTGTAAATGCCTTTCTCATGGAATAGATAGCCAATCTGTTTCCCACAGGGATGAAAGTCATTATCCCATTACAGTGAAGGAAGGACACTAATTGAATAATAACCGGGATAATAATTGTTTTATGTTATGATAAATACAAAATAAAAAGAAGGCTTTTTATAATTGGGGGGCATAATGAACTTCTACGAAATCGATGCATGGCTGTTTAAGTTATTGCCCTATTCTTTAAAAAGAAGGATTTCGCTTCTGCTTCGGTTATGTGCAATCATTCCACTTCTTCTAATGGCTAGCGTCTCTTACTTCTCTATTCGTTCCGTATTGGAAAATAAGATTGAAAAGGGTGTTCAAAGCAATTTAAAACAAACTAAAAATGGCGTAGAACGTATGTTTCAGAATATGGACTACACATCCCGGCAGTTTGCTTTAAATGGGATTATTGGTGAAAAACTTGAACGTTACTTGACAACCCAAGATAGAGTGGAAAAGTCGGATCTTTATGAACAAATTTACAAAAACATGGTGCTACTGAATTTCAATAACCCCGAAACGGGACTCGTTACCTATTGGTTGCCTCAGAGCAAAAGCATCCTGTTTGAAACTCAGCATGTTAAAGATGTTCTTGATCTCGGGGAACTCCCTGTACTAGCAAATTAAATATTCCCAAGGAAATAGATGAGTCAGCATCGATGGATGGAGCGAATCCTTGGACACTGCTTTTCCGGATTTATCTGCCACTATCTCTGCCCGTTCTTGCAACAATCACGCTATTCACCATTGTAAATACCTGGAATGAATACTTTCTCGGACTGATTTTCATCCAGCATGCAGATCAGGTTCCACTTCAGACTTACCTTCAGCAGTTGCTGGTCAAAATTGACCCTACTAAAATGACGGTGGACCAAATTCAAGTCGCATCAAAGATGAGCAACAAAACGCTTAATGTTGCGAAAATTTTTATTACAATGCTTCCAATAATGGTTATTTATCCTTTTCTTCAAAGGTTTTTTATTACTGGAATTACACTGGGGTCGGTTAAGGAGTAACGGCCCCCTTCTCTATTCGGATGAAGATTGAATTCCACATTCCAGCGATTGGCTAAGCGCATTGAGTTGGAGAAGAGAGTGCAAGCAGTATACGGATGTATAGATGTGTGAATAAAAAGGGCATTAGAAAACAGTCATCTTGTTAGGCATTGAGCCGACAGGGCATTACTGGTTTCCATTTGCAGCCTTTTTATTTTCTGTAGATTTATAATTTGAACTATTACAAGGAAGCATTACGCAAACATAACTTTATAGTGGGAGGATTTGCAAAATGATTAATTACAAATATCCGAAAACATTTCCAAGATCCGAGGAAATTAAAGTTTATATTAATTCGGAGCAAATAGATGTGCTTAAGACCAATGTTGCTTATTTTGCCTCTGTTGCTCATCTTGAACCAATAGACGTGGAGATTACAGGATTCAGGCCAATAGGTAACATTACCATTAGTCCCCAAAGGTTGGGAATTACCGCTCAGTTGGGCGGTTGTACCGCAAGATTTCGTCTGGAAACAAATGTGCTTCTTCATATCTCACTCGACGGCATTTCGCTTCCATTATTTTTTTATGGAAACCCTGAACAAAGCTATGACGGCAGAGCTACTTACTATTTTGCCGGAGGACAAATTTATGAAGTCGGCGAGATTGTGTTAAAGGATCATGAGTCCGTATATATTGAAGGCGGCGCAGTAGTCAAGGGTAGCATCAGAGCTACTGGTGTCTCCGATATTCGAATTTATGGAGAAGGTGTACTAGATGGAAGTTTTTTCAGCGATACTCGCGATTATCGTACGATTCTTCTTTACCAGTGCGGCGATGCGGTTATCCGTGACATCATTATGATTGAACCGCCAAGTTGGATGATCATGCTTGCTGATTGCCATAACGTTCATATCGATCGGGTGAAGCAGATTGGCGAGGTTAAAAGTTCAGATGGCATCGACATTGTTGGCTCCCACGAAATAGTAATCGAGAACTGCATCCTGCGTAATAACGATGATTGTGTAGTAATTAAAGGATTTAATTGGTGTTCTCATGTAACCGGGGAAACATATCAAGCTGCGCATGATGTATATAACGTACGGGTACGGGCATGTACGCTCGTAAATGCACAGGTAGGTCATGCCATTGAAATCGGTCACGAACTCATGATCAAAGAGGTTCGGAATATTACATTCACGGATATAGATATCGTTTCCGTGCATGGTCACGGCGCCCCTTTTGCAATTCATGTTGGGGATAGGGCTTTAGTGAAGGATGTCACTTTTGAGAACATCAGGGTAGAACATTTTTACGATAAGCTGATTGATTTTCGGATAATGCGTTCAAGATATAATATCGATGAGGAGAGAGGCCGCGTTGAGGATATTTTATTGAAAGATATATATGTGACCGTTTCTGAGTTCAATCCCGGCTACTCCGTATCTATTATTGGCGGATATGACGAAGAACATCAAATTAAGCGGGTTACGTTCGAAAACTTCTATTTGGGCGACAAGAAACTGACAAATGGGAATCAATTGGATTTGTTCCTAAAGGAAGCAAGTGAAATAACTTTCAAGTAGTGAAGACTGCAAATGAACACTTCTGATGGATATATATCTGAAATCGAACGTTGGGATATATTAAGGTGATTTTTTGAAGGACGAATTGGGGGTATTATGATGGCAACATTGCAATTTGAGCTGAATCGAATATTCAAAGATCATATGATTCTTCAGCAGAGCATGCCCGTTCCCGTGTGGGGCAGAGGCACCGAAGGGTTGAGCATTCGGGTTGGTTTCTGTGGGCAGAGTGTGACAACAAAGGTTAAAGGTGGCAAATGGATCGTCTTTTTATCCCCGTTAGCAGCAGGTGGGCCTTATGAACTTGAAGTAAGTGTGGGATTCGGTCCTTGCGACATTGTTATTAAAGATGTTCTCGTAGGTGAGGTCTGGATTGCTGGAGGCCAGTCAAATATGGAATTTGCCTTGGAGGAAACGTCAGATGCATCTGCAGTACTGGCAGGGGCCGATTATCCACAGTTTCGTTATTATGATGTGCCGCGGGTCGCATATGAGGATGGACAATCCTCCTCAATTGAAGGTAGCTGGAAAGTGTGTACGCCGGAATTGGCCAAACGGTTCTCTGCGGTTGCGTATCATTTTTCCAAGGATATTCAGGATGCATTGCAGGTTCCTGTCGGGATTATCAGCTGTAATTGGGGAGGAACGTCTGCTTCCTGTTGGATGGATGAAACATATTTATCTTATGATGAGGAGCTTCGGGTTTATCTGAATGAGTATCACTCCTATATCAATAGCCTGATTCCAGAGGAATATGAACGGCAAAAGCATGATTACAACGAGCAGGTCGATGCTTATAACTTGAAAGCGGAAGGAATAAAAGCACAAGGACTTTCGGTAACGTCTGCTACAGCGGGAAGTTACCCGTGGCCGCCTCCGATTGGTTATGACAGCTTCCTACGCCCCTCCGGCCTTTATCATACGATGCTTATGAAAATTGTACCCTACGCTGTCCGTGGAGTGCTTTTTTATCAGGGAGAGAGTGATACCAATAAAGCTGATCGATACGAAAAGCTGTTTACAATGATGATTCACAATTGGCGGGATATGTGGGGTCGGCCTGATCTGCCCTTCTTGTTCGTCCAATTACCGATATTCGGTGAAGATTTTTCCGGAGAGGATTGGTCCCTGCTTCGGGAGGCGCAACAGAGAGTAAGTGATAACGTGCCGCATACAGCAATGGCAGTGAGCATGGATGTTGGAGAAAGAGACGACATTCATCCCCGCAACAAGAAGCCAATTGGTAAGCGGCTAGCACTGCTTGCCCGCAACCGGATTTATGGACAAGTCTTGGAATGCGATAGTCCTCGATTGATTGGAACGGCAGTTGCAGAAAGTGGAATTATGCTTTATTTTAATCATGCTCCTGCTGGATTGACCTCAAACGGGGAACCGGTTAAAGGCTTTGAGATGGCAGGCGCTAATGGGGAATTTGAACCGGCTCGTGCAGAGATTAGAGGGGATTCTGTCAGATTGTATGGTCAACAAGTAGTGGATCCTCATTATGTTCGTTATGGCTGGAGGAACGCTCCTGAGGTGAACCTGTTTAATCTAGCTGGCCTCCCCGTCACCCCATTTCGGCATCAAATATTGCGGGGGATTCAAGATGAGGTATGAGCAAGTAGAATTGAGCTTCACCGAATACCCAATGCACTAAGGCATCAGCTTAAGGAAATTGCTCAGCAATCTGCAAGGTGTGCTGCTGGAGTAGAAATTCGTTTTCATATGCGTTCCGAGCAAGTTAAACTCTATCTAGAGATATTGAATCATAATCAGCTGGTTGATAACCATTCCATTGCCCAAGTCAATCACGGGACGTTTCAGGAATCCCGTCCACGAGATTGCCTTGATTCGTGTAGAGGGAGAGCTGGATCTACCTCGTGAAGAAGCGACACCTTCTAGAAGAATGCTAGCTTATGGATCCTCAATTACCACGAAATAGCCGAAAGCCCTAGTTTTAACTGTGAGGATGAAAGGCGACTTCGAAAAATACCCTATAGGATAGACTTTTTTAAGTGTCTACTCTATAGGGTACATTTTATTTTATCCCCGGAATTATTTATCGCATTGTTTGTCCCAAATGGTATTCTGCTTCTAATCCTTGGAAAGAAAAGGAGAATGCTCAAGATTGATTCGCCAAAGGAGCGTTTGTTCGTATATAATGAGAATCGAATGAATTTGGTGGAGGGTAAAAACGAATGGCAAAGGCAGCAAAAAGACCGTCACGTGATGAGTTTGAAATGGAGGAGCTGGGTAATCAGCTTGTTGAAGCTCAGCGAGAAGACAGCGAGGTTGTGCTGACGGTGTGGGGATGGGCAGAACCGGTACAGGGGATAATCACTCAGATGGATACCAGGACAAGGCTGATCTATGTGACGAACCAAGGAGAAATCACTAAGGTTCCGTTTATGGACATCATGAAAGTGAAATATCCAGAGTAAACCGATGTAAACGGATCACTTCAATTTGTGCTTTTACCGCGAAATATTAACATGCGCAACTTCCTCTTATTCCCGGCTTTTTGAAATAAGCTCGTTTAACTCTAAAAAGCCCTATGGAATCAAATTCCAAGGGCTGTTTCATTCTTAGGTACCCGCCGGGTAAGCGGGCACCTACATGGGAGAGAGGAGAAACCGGATGAAGCCTTATGGGGAATTAAGTCTTCTCCGCGGTGTCTACGGCATCAACCGATACCGATAATGTAAGTCTGGGCAGTTAAAGGGAAATTTATACATTCAGCAGGTATAATTTTTGGATGGGAAAGCGGAATGTGATACGATAGCTTGGAATACTATGGGGTACAAACGGGGGTAAACGTTATTGTGAGAGTCATTTCTGGAGAAGCGAGAGGAAGACCGCTGAAGGCAGTTCCCGGCAAGGGGACACGGCCGACAACCGATAAGGTAAAGGAAGCGATATTTAGTATAATTGGACCTTATTTTGCTGGGGGATGGGTACTCGATCTATTCGCTGGGACGGGTGGCCTGGGAATTGAAGCACTAAGCCGGGGAATGGATAACGCTATATTCATAGATGCGGACAAAGGCAGTGTGGAGATTGTACGACAGAATTTACAAGTAACGGGCTTTACAGATAAAGCTGAGGTTTACCGCAACGATGCGGAGCGGGCGCTTAAGGCGCTTTCGAAGCGGGATATTCGTTTTGAGCTTGTTTTTCTCGACCCTCCTTACAAGATGAAGACGGCGGGTGAACTGATGCTGGCTATGGACGCTTTTGGACTGCTTATGCCTGGGGCTACCTTGATAATAGAGCATGAAACGGATCATCATTATGAGGAACAATACGGCCCTTTCCGAGAGACAAAACATGCGGTCTACGGAGAGACAACCGTAACGATTTATCGTTATGAACCGGTCTCTGCTACCAATGAGGAATAACGATGGAATAACAATGGAATAACGATGGAATAACAACGGAATAACAACGGAATAACGGAAATGAATATAGGTATATAGAAGATTGAGGGAGGAATCCGATGAAAAAAATCAAGCATGAGCCTTCCGTGGCTGTGTGTCCAGGAAGCTTTGACCCCGTTACCAATGGTCACTTAGATATTGTATCGCGAGCCGCCGAGGTGTTTGATAAAGTTATCGTGGCTGTTCTAAATAACACGAGCAAGCAAGCGCTATTTACCGTTGGCGAGCGCGTCGAACTGCTAAAGGAAGTAACAAGTCATCTTCCAAATGTGGAAGTGGACTCTTTCGACGATTTATTAATTAATTACATGAAGGAAAAGAAGGCACATGTCATTGTAAAAGGACTCCGAGCTGTTTCTGACTTTGAATATGAGCTTCAGATGGCTTCAGTCAATAGGAAGCTAGATGAGAGTATTGAGACGTTTTTTATGATGTCCAACAACCAGTACTCATACTTAAGCTCGAGTGTAGTGAAACAAATTGCCCGGTTTAAGGGCCCTGTGAATGATCTCGTCCCTGAAACGGTAGAGAAGGCACTTGATGCTAAATTCTCCGCCCTGCAGAAAATAACGCCTCTCGTTTAACGGTACAACGGAATACAACGGAATACATCGGAATACAACGGAATACAACGGAATACAACGGAATAAATGTCAAGCTACTATATTTATTGACGGTACATACTCATCATCGTCGGGTTCGCCGTTTTTTGCCGTTCTGGATGGGAGATAGCAGGAAAGTAAGCATAGTTAAACAGCCAAATGCAAGGATTGCAAGCGACGA
>JACMJI010000246.1 GCA_014380705.1 Gorillibacterium sp.
GTAGAACAGATGGATAACAGAAAAGCGAAGGCCATCATAAAAAAATGAGAACCTAGTGGAGCCTGTCCGACGCCTATAAGCTCTGCCCGCGGAATTATCGTCTGAACCGCTGCTGCAACCACACAGCCAAAGAGTAAATATTTGCCCATCTCGAAAAATTCGCTTCCCGCATGCTCCAAAATGGAGACCAGCTTGCTTTCTCCACTCTTCTGGTCCTTACTATTCTCTATCGTTATCTGTCCATATAGCGTATCCCTACTGTTGCGAAGCTGATTGTTTTTGAAAAAAGTATAGATCGTAAGCCCAATCGAGAAACCAACCACAATCGACAGGACCATCCGACCTGCAATGATTTCCGGGGTTGAACGGAAGGCCGTATAGGTAGCGAAGAACACGATCGGATTGACAATTGGCCCCACCAGTATAAAGACGACACCCATATAAAGCGGCATCCCTTTACTGAGCAGCCTGCGTATAATCGGTATCACACCACATTCACAAAGAGGGAAAATAATCCCGAGCAAACAACCAAAAACTAGACCAAGAATTGGATTCTTAGGAATCCAACGCTGAATGGTTTGCTCTGAGATGAAAACCTGAATCAGAGAAGAAACCACTACCCCGAGCAGCATGAACGGGAAAGCCTCCAGCACGATGCTGATAAACATGGTCTTGAAGGATTGCAGTAAATCAAGATTAATGATCAGATTGATCCCAACTTGTGAAGTTTTTGGCTGCAATGGGATTCCTCCTTGCTTGTACAAAAGGTAGTACCCCATACTATTCGTTTAAGCAGCACAATATGACAAATCTAACAGGAATTCATTGACTGACGGACTGGAGAAATGATGATGCAGCCTTTTACAGAACATGTGATTCGAATCGTACGAACGATACCCGAAGGAAGGGTGATGACGTACGGTCAGGTCGCAGCTTTAGCTGGCAGCCCTCGTGCTGCTCGTCAGGTTGTCCGTATTCTACATTCCATGAGTCAGAAGCATCAGCTCCCCTGGTACCGGGTCGTAAATGCAGCAGGTCACGTCGCTATTAAAGATCAAGAAGGCAGAGAAATGCAGAAAATTCTGCTTGAGGAGGAAGGCGTTGCGTTTTATCTAAATTCCTCCATTGATCTAAACCTCTATCAATTTCACCCAGAGTACACAAAGAACGGATTACTCTCAACATGAATGTTGAAGGTAATCCGTTCTGTTTATCAGCTGGGAGCAGTTATTGTTGGCTCGCAGCAATCGCAGATTCAAGGTCATAGATGATATCTTCTATGGATTCAGTCCCGATCGATAAACGTACCAGGTTAGGATTCACACCTGCTGCCAACTGTTCTTGCTCTGATAGCTGTGCATGTGTTGTGCTGGCCGGATGAATGATCAGTGATTTAGAATCACCCACGTTAGCCAAATGGGAGAATAATTTAACATTCTCAATTACCTTACGTCCAGCAGCGGCTCCACCTTTAATTCCGAAGGTGAGGATCGCCCCCTGTCCTTTGGGGAGATACTTCTTCGCAAGCTCATATGACGGATGTGAAGCAAGACCCGAGTAACTGACCCACTCTACGTCTTGATGTTTTTCCAAATAGTGGGCCACCTTTAATGCATTCTCACTATGACGCTCGATTCGTAAATGCAAAGTCTCCAGCCCCTGTAGAAGCAAAAAGGAGTTAAACGGAGAAATGGCAGCACCTAAATCGCGTAATAGTTGAACCCGTGCTTTGATTATATAAGCAATGGGCCCCACGGCATCTGTATAAATTAAACCATTATAGCTCGGGTCTGGCTCAGTCAAGCCTGGGAACTTCCCACTGGCTTTCCAATCGAATTTGCCGCCGTCTACAATCACACCACCAATGGATGTTCCATGACCACCAATGAATTTCGTTGCAGAATGAACGACGATATCCGCCCCATGTTCAATAGGTCTTAGGAGAAGTGGTGTTGCAAATGTATTGTCAACGATCAGCGGGATTCCATGCTCATGAGCGATAGCAGCTACTGCGGCGATATCAAGAACATCACCTTTGGGATTGCCAATTGTCTCTGCATAAAGGGCTTTGGTTTTATCTGTGATCGCTTTACGGAAATTTTCTGGGTCGATGGGATTAACGAACTTCACGTTAATACCAAACTTAGGCAAGGTCGTTGAGAATAAGTTATACGTACCTCCGTACAAGCTTGTAGCCGATACAATCTCATCCCCTGCTCCGGCAATGTTAAAGATCGAATAAGTAATCGCCGCTTGTCCAGAAGCAGTAGCAAGTGCTGCAGGAGCGCCTTCTAGTGCAGCTACGCGTTTCTCGAAAACATCCGTAGTCGGATTCATTAAGCGAGTATAGATGTTCCCAAATTCCTTCAAGCTAAACAGATCAGCGGCATGCTCTGTGTCACGAAATCCATAGGATGTTGTTTGATAAAGCGGTACAGCTCTAGATAAAGTCGTGGGATCAAGTTCTTGTCCTGCATGTACAGCTAATGTTTCTGGCTTAAGCTGACGTTCTTGAGTCATCGTGAATACCCCCCATAATTTTTTAAAGTTTATCCAATTACCAAGTGTTTAAGTAGGAATTGATTTCATTCATCATAACAAGGGATTCTTCAGTCGTCAATCCTTATTTTTCCTTGTGAAAAATAACTCTTAAGAATTAATAATCTACGCTTAGAAACATGGTTAAACACAAATCGTATCTTTAATGACTTCGCCGCTAACGGTACCGAGAGAGAGCTTCATGAAAAAGCCATCAGAAGAGATGATTAGCCTCTATCGCTATCTAAATCCACCAAAAACAGCCCCAAGGAGACTGCACCGAGCGAAATAATGGTCATTTTGAGCGCTATTTCGCCTGGATCTCGCCTCAACGCCAATTTAGCGCTCAAAATGAGCGCTAAATCTA
>JACMJI010000247.1 GCA_014380705.1 Gorillibacterium sp.
ACAAAAATCGGAAAACAACCCGCCATTGGATTAACATTGTTTTGTTGGAAAAGCTTCATGGTCTCTTCTTGTTGCTTCTGTGGCTCATCTTTGTACTTTTCTTTAACCTTTGCAAGTTCTGGTTGCAGGGCTTGCATCGCTTTACTGCTTTTATACTGTTTTAGCGTAAGCGGCAGCACGACAAGGCGAACAATGATTGTAACCACAAGAATTGAAAGACCGTAATTCCCACCAAAAATATTTGCAATAAAGTTGAGAAAATCGGAAAGTGGACCAACAAAAAACTTGTCCCAAATGCCATTCTCCGGATCAATGATCCTGATCGTGCCATCTTTGTTGGTCGTAGAACATCCTGCTAAGAACAGGACAAGACCCAGTGGCCATAACTTATAGAAACGTCGCAACAAAATATTTCCTCCCGATGCCATTCTTATACTCATGTACAAACCCAAATATACCACAAGTCTTTAAACGGAACAAATAAAGTAACAAGAATTACGAATTAGTGTATGGGTCGTTTTTCTTTCAATAATGAAGCCTTTTTCAATACATGGAAAAGGCATTTCCTCATATCCTCATATTCCAAATCGACGACTGGCTTACGAGCAATCACAACAAAATCAACATCCGGCAAGAAATCCTCTTGACTCAGTCTCACAATTTCCTTCATGGTTCTGCGAATACGATTGCGAACAACCGCATTCCCCAGCTTTTTACTAACCGATACCCCAAGTCGAAAAGGGCCCTGCTCTTTTCGTGGTAATACATATACAACAAATTGCAGGTTCGCCACAGACTTCCCCCGTCGATAGACACGGTTGAAATCTTCTCTTTTGGCGAGGCGATGCTCTTTTTGCACGGCTTTCTCCTCCAACAACCCTCAATGCTTTTTAACACTTTGGATCTTACTATTCAAATGAAGCAAGAAGAAACGGCTTCGCCGCCTTAAAAGGACGGTACCCGTTTCTTGGAAAAATATAAGTCAATTGGAGTCAAGGATAAACGCTATCGGCGACCATTGGCGCCGTGCGTTTACCGATGCGGAATCAGAATAAACCTTACCTAATATTTATAAAATTCTGATAGAGAAAAAAAGACCACGCAATGTGGTCTTACGTTTTATGCAGACAGGCTCTTTCTACCTTTAAGACGACGGGCGATCAGAACTCTGCGGCCATTCTTCGTGCTCATCCGTTTGCGGAAACCGTGCACTTTCTTGCGTGTGCGCACATTCGGTTTGTAAGTAGGTCTCATCTATTTTGCACCTCCCTGAGGATTTCCATCCCAAAAATACCTTTTCCCATTAAATCATTTTCTCATATAAAAGTCAATGATTCATTAATCCAAGCTCTCCCTCATGCAATATACGTATGATTTCCAATTTATATTTTCCTCTGTTCATTGAATAAAGTGTCTTATGTCACCCTTTGTTCATGAAACGGTTTAATTCAATCATTTGTTATTTATCTGTGCACAGATTATTCGGCATTTTCTTAACAAATGTCGATTTAAGAACAAACTATGCACAATATATAGTACTGTGCACAGTTTTTATGCACAACTTATGGATTTTGTGGATAAATGATAAAATTCGTTGAAAAAGCAGGGCTGTTTTGATATATTTATATTACTTTTTCGTTGTGGATAGCCTTTTATATAAACAAAGTTATTAACACCCTGTGGATAACTCTGTTAACAATCTAAAATTATTCCTATAATTGTTATGCACAATTGTGTAACTATGTGGATAATATCGGATAAACGGCTCTAAGTCCCCCTCATCAGTCGGACAAGGGCCGTTTGCGTCGTTATTTTCGTACCTATCTCGAATCTTGTCGATTAAAATGCAGCGTGTGTCTGTCCATTGATGTGGATTAGCTTATTTTTGAAATTTACTTGCTTACATTGGGATGCTCAGCTTAAATGGGTACCCTGTCTGTAGATGATCCGTCTCTTCCCTATTGGACGGTGAAGCCGTTAGTCTTGAAGGAGTGAACCTGTTGTGGATACCCACGTGAATGATCTTTGGCAGCAGGTACTGTCAAACATCCAGACCAAACTTAGTAAGCCCAGCTTCGATACATGGCTTAAAGCAACGAAAGCCAGCGTATTTAATGAGCGTCTACTTGTCATCTGTGCCCCTAATAATTTTGCCCGCGAATGGCTGGAGTCCCGTTATGCCAAAATGATCGCTTCTTGTGTCATGGATACCTTTGGCAAACACGTTGACGTTCAATTTGTGCTGGAAGAAGAAGCCCCATCCTTGTCAACCAGCCCCGTCGTGCTTCTACCCCCTTCCCCTAAACAACCCGCCCAACAGGAAGAAATATTCGCCAGCATGCTTAATTCGCGCTATACCTTTGATTCCTTTGTCATCGGTTCCGGCAATCGATTTGCCCATGCTGCGTCATTAGCTGTTGCGGAGGCACCTGCGAAAGCGTACAACCCGCTTTTTCTATATGGTGGGGTTGGGCTGGGCAAAACCCATCTTATGCATGCAATCGGGCATTTTGTACTTCAACATAATCCCGCAGCTAAGGTGCTTTACATCTCCTCTGAGAAATTTACGAATGAATTTATTAATGCCATTCGGGATAATCGAGGCGAAAGCTTTCGTAATAAATATCGGAATATCGATGTTCTCCTCATTGATGATATTCAGTTTCTTGCGGGCAAAGAGCAAACACAAGAGGAATTCTTCCATACCTTTAATGCTCTTCACGAGGAACGTAAACAAATTATTATCTCGAGTGATCGCCAGCCAAAGGAAATCCCCACGCTTGAGGAACGACTTCGTTCCCGTTTTGAGTGGGGCCTGATCACGGATATTCAGCCACCGGACCTGGAAACACGAATTGCTATCTTACGCAAAAAAGCCAAATCGGAGAATTTGGAGATTCCAAATGATGCAATGGTCTATATCGCCAGTCAAATCGACACCAACATTCGTGAGCTAGAAGGTGCTCTTATTCGTGTTGTTGCCTTCTCATCTCTCATCAATGAAGACATTTCTGTTCCGCTAGCCGCCGATGCTCTTAAAGATATTATTCCCCATAGCCGCCCAAGAGTTATTTCCATTCATGATATTCAACAGAGGGTTGGAGAATTCTATGGCATGCGTATGGAGGATTTTAAGGCAAGAAAACGAACCAAGGCGGTTGCTTTCCCCCGTCAAGTCGCGATGTATTTGTCTCGGGAGCTAACTGATTACTCACTTCCTAAGATTGGTGAAGCATTTGGTGGCCGTGACCATACCACCGTTATTCATGCCCATGAGAAGATTTCAAGCCTGCTTAAATCAGATCAGGAACTGAGTCGAATTATCCACAATATCACCGATAAAATTAAACAAATGGGTGCAAATTAGAATGTCGATAAGAGTTGAGCTATGCACAAACTATTCACATGTGAATAACCTTGCGCTGATTGGCTTTCATACACATATCCACATATTCAGGGCCCCTACTACTATTACTATAAATATAAAGACTTATAATATTGAGTTTTAGTAATAAAAATGCAGGAATAACCCGTACAGTTTTAAAGGCACATTTATAACTATGCCTACGGTTACGAATTGAGAACTCCGGGGGTTGAGGAATTGAAATTAACTATTTCCAAAGATCGTTTAAATGAGTCCATTAGCCATGTTTCCAAAGCAATCTCAAGTCGTCCAACGGTTCCCATCTTAAGTGGTATCAAGATTGATGTGTTTGAGTCAGGTATTACCCTTACGGCAAGTGACACAGATATTTCAATTCAAGCTTTTATTCCGGCTGAGGAAGATGGAATAGAAGTTATCCGGATCTATGAGAAAGGCAGTATTGTTTTGCCTTCCAAGTTTTTTAGTGAGATTATGAGAAAGATGCCTTCGCAAGAAATTGAAATTGAGGTTAGGCCCCCCTTTCATGCAACGATTCGTTCTGGAGCCTCGGAGATTCAACTGATGGGACTTGACCCTGAAGAGTACCCGCAGCTCCCGCAAATCGAAGAGAAGAAAATGATAACCATTGCTAGTGAACTGCTCAAAACGATGATACGCCAAACATCCTTTGCCGTATCCACTAGTGAGTCCACACCGATATTGACCGGAGTTCTTTGGAACTTAAATAATGACGGCTTAAAGTTTCTATCCTGTGACCGACATCGATTAGCACAACGTGAAACACCACTCATGACGGAAGAGACACAGCATTTCTACAACATTGTCATCTCTGGTAAAACTCTTAATGAGCTGAACAAGATTCTTCCCGACCAGAATGTGATGACGGATATCGTTGTATCCGACAATCAAATGCTATTTCGTATGAATAACTTGCTTTTCTTTTCGAGGATATTAGAGGGTACCTATCCAGACACATCGAAGTTAATACCACATAATTTTAAAACGGAGCTCGTTGTAAGTGGCAAACTTCTAACGGATGCCATTGATCGCGCATACCTCTTATCACGAGAAGAAAAAACCAATATCGTCAAAATGGTTATGAACGACAATCAATCCATTGAAATTTCCTCTAGCTCCAGTGAATTGGGTCGTGTAACTGAAACCATTCCTGTGGATAAGCTGACGGGTGATCTTCTAAGGATTTCATTCAATTCTAAATACATGCTGGAAGCGCTGCGCGTCATTGATAGTGAATCAATCCGTCTTGGTTTTACAGGTGCGATGAGTCCGATTATTATTGAACCGTTAGGGGAAACTAAATTGCTTCAACTCATCCTCCCTTACCGAACAATAAATTGAGGTGGCCTATGAAAAAAATTTCAATTCAAACCGACTATATAACGCTTGGGCAATTCCTAAAGCTGACGGATTGTATTTCTACGGGTGGGCAGGCCAAAAGCTTTTTACAGGAAACAAGAATACTTATCAATGATGAACCTGATAACCGTAGAGGTCGTAAGCTCGTGGATGGGGATCAGGTTCTGATTGAAGGATATGAACCATTTCAAGTGGTGAGGAAATCATGTTTCTAAAAAAATTGGTACTTAGGCAGTATCGAAACTACGAAGAGTTTGAGCTGAATGTTAGTCATCAGGTCAATTTGTTCGTTGGGGAGAATGCCCAAGGAAAAACCAATTTACTTGAAGCCATCTATGTTCTTGCCTTGACCAAATCACATCGGACACATCAGGATCGCGAGTTGATTGGGTGGAACAAGGAACAGGCTATGCTGTACGGGGAAGTGGAGAAGAAGTACGGGCTAATGAAGCTCTCCTTGTCCATAACTAAGCAAGGAAAGAAAGCGAAGATCAATGGACTTGAACAGCGACGATTAAGTGAATTTATCGGGTCTTTTAACGTTGTTATGTTTGCACCCGAGGATCTTGAGATTGTCAAAGGGACTCCGGGAATAAGACGTCGCTTTCTTGATATGGAGATTGGGCAGGTTCAGCCCTCCTATCTTTATGATTCAATGCAGTACCAGAAGGTACTCGCTCAACGCAATAATTTTTTGAAGCAAGTCGACTTAAAGCGAGGACATGATGAATCCCTCCTCACGATCTGGGACGAACAACTTGCTGAGTACGGTACTAAAATTATGAAAAAACGTCAAAGCTTTATAGAGAAGCTGCAGAAGTGGGCTGAACAGATTCATTCGGGTATAACGGGGGGACAAGAAGTGCTGTGTATTACTTACCGGCCTTCTTTTGCTCTTTCTAGGGAAGCTTTGCTAGATGAAACTATTTCTTTCGCTGACTTTATGGTACAGTTAAAGCAGGTAAGAAATCAGGAATTAAGAAGGGGTACGACCCTAATAGGCCCGCATCGAGACGACATGGTCTTTTCTATAAATGGCAAGGAAGCACATATATATGGATCTCAGGGTCAGCAACGTACGACAGCCCTTTCTCTTAAGCTTGCTGAGCTTGAATTGATCCATGATGAGGTCGGAGAGTATCCGATCTTGCTTCTTGACGATGTTCTGTCTGAGTTGGATCAAAGCCGGCAAACCCACTTAATTGAAACCTTTCAGGATAAGGTTCAAACCTTCATCACAACTACGGGTACAGAAAGTATTGATCTCTCCAAATTGCGGGATGCCGCTGTCTTTCATGTTAGAAAGGGCGGTTTCTTCTGATGCTCGGCGTGTCAATCATTGCTTTCGAGCCAAGGGGGCATGAACGTGTATATTCACCTGGGAGGCGAACGGATCATCCGTTCAACGGAGCTAATCGCCATCTTTGATTTGTCCATTGAGAAAAACTCCAAAATATCTAAGCAATTCCTTACGGAAGCCGCTAAGAATAAGAAAACAGAAGTGATTGGAGAAGAAGAAAGTAAATCTTTAGTCGTTACTGTCGATAAAGTATTTTATTCCCCTATTTCTACCGTTACTTTAAAAAAAAGATGTGTTCACTTATCCGTAAATTGAATAGATTTACCGAAAAGTATGTCATTAGAATTTTTGTGAAGAAGGTGATAGTCCATGTCAGTGCAACAAAATTCGTCGTATGATGCAAGCAAAATCCAGGTACTGGAAGGACTTGAAGCTGTTCGGAAGCGTCCTGGTATGTATATCGGGTCGACTAGCTCCCGTGGCCTTCATCACTTGGTCTGGGAAGTCATCGACAATAGCATAGACGAGGCTTTGGCCGGTTATTGCGACAAAATTGATGTTTACATACACACGAATAACAGCATAACCGTTATTGATAATGGCCGCGGCATTCCAACCGGAATCGAATCCAAGACTCAGCGACCTGCTCTTGAGGTCGTTTTGACCGTTCTTCATGCTGGAGGAAAGTTTGGCGGCGAGGAATCTGGTTACAAGGTCTCTGGTGGTTTACATGGAGTTGGTATCTCAGTCGTCAATGCACTGTCAGAGCTATTGGTTGCTGAAGTAAGGCAAAATGGGAAGGTTTTCCAACAGGAATATCAACGTGGTATTCCCCAATATGACATGAAGATTGTCGGGGAAACTGAAATAACGGGAACAAAAATTACCTTTCTTCCCGACAAATCTATTTTTCAGGAAACAACTGTCTATGAGTATGATATCCTTCAAACACGTTTACGTGAGTTGGCCTACCTCAATAAGGGGTTAAACATCAATCTTTTGGATGAACGGACGGGGGCAACTCAGTCTTACAAATTCGAAGGTGGTATCGTTACCTTCGTTGAGTATTTGAACCGTAATCGTGAAGCCACTCACCCTGCCATCTACACAGAGGGAAGCCGGGATAGTATTCAGGTGGAGATTTCTCTCCAGTATAATGACAGCTATAACGAGAATATTTTCTCATTCTGCAACAACATTCATACACACGAAGGCGGAACACATGAATCCGGCTTTAAAAGTGCGCTCACGAGAATTCTCAATGAGTATGCCCGCAAGAATGGCGGACTTAAAGATAGTGATGCAAACCTAAGTGGAGAGGATGTTCGTGAAGGTTTAACCGCGATTATATCCGTCAAGATTCCCGAACCTCAATTCGAAGGCCAAACGAAGACCAAATTGGGTAATAGTGAAGTTAGAGGGATTGTTGAGTCACTTTTTGCTGAGAAGCTAGATGATTTCCTTAAAGAACATCCAGCGGTTGCTCGTAAGATTATGGAGAAGGGAATTCAAGCAGCCAGAGCGCGTGAAGCTGCACGCAAAGCAAGAGAACTTACACGCCGCAAAAGCGCGCTTGAAGTTAGCTCTTTGCCTGGTAAGCTTGCCGACTGTTCCTCCAAGGATGCATCGATCAGTGAAGTTTATATTGTTGAAGGAGACTCGGCTGGTGGATCAGCTAAGCAAGGTCGTGATCGGCACTTTCAAGCCATCTTGCCCTTGCGTGGTAAAATTCTAAATGTTGAGAAAGCTCGATTGGATCGAATTCTCTCCAATTTGGAGATTAGAGCGATGATAACAGCGGTTGGAACAGGGATTGGTGATGACTTTGACATTGCTAAAGCTCGTTATCATAAAATTATTATTATGACGGATGCCGACGTAGACGGCGCTCATATTCGGACCCTTATGCTTACTTTTTTCTATCGCTATATGCGTAAGCTTATCGAATATGGTTATATCTATATTGCTCAACCTCCACTCTATCGATTAGAGCGTAATAAGATTCTTCGCTATGCGTACAGTGATGCCCAGAAGGAAGCGATCATGCAGGAATTTGGTGTGGATTCCAAGATAACCATCCAACGTTACAAAGGTCTCGGAGAGATGGATCCCACACAGCTTTGGGAAACAACCATGGATCCAGAAACTAGAACGCTGCTGCAGGTTAATATTAACGATGCCATTGAGGCGGATCAAATCTTTGATACGTTGATGGGTGACAATGTAGAGCCGCGGCGTGAATTTATTCAGGAGCACGCACGTTTTGTTAAAGATTTAGATATCTAGAGCCGTAGATTATAAAAAATATAGCGATAATCCGCAGCAGGGTTCCACTATGGGACCTTGCGCGTTATCTTGTTAAGGGAGGTACAGCATGGCCGAGGAAATAAAGTCGCAAGTACGCGAAAGGGATATCAGCTCAGAAATGCGTGAATCCTTTATGGCTTATGCCATGAGCATTATCGTTCAGCGCGCTCTACCTGATGTGCGAGACGGTTTGAAGCCGGTCCATCGGCGGATTTTATATGCTATGTCAGAGCTCGGTATGTCACCGGATAAACCACACAAGAAGTCAGCGAGAATTGTCGGTGAGGTCATTGGTAAATATCACCCTCACGGAGACTCAGCCGTATATGAAACGATGGTACGGATGGCTCAGGACTTTTCTCTACGCTATATGTTAGTTGACGGACATGGTAACTTTGGTTCAATTGATGGAGATTTCGCTGCTGCGATGCGGTATACGGAAGCTCGGTTGTCTAAGATTGCAATGGAAATGCTGCGTGATCTCAATAAAGATACCGTAGATTTTATACCCAACTATGACGGTGAAGAGATCCAACCAGATGTCCTCCCTTCTCGTTTCCCCAATCTGCTTGTAAATGGATCTTCAGGAATTGCCGTGGGCATGGCCACCAATATACCTCCC
>JACMJI010000248.1 GCA_014380705.1 Gorillibacterium sp.
ATCGATCACCCTTGACGTTCTGAGCCGTGGATTCGGGTTCCATCCTCATTATCTAAACGAACTGTTTCAGAAGCATTTAGGAATATCACCGATCAAGTATTTGCAAAGCGTACGATTGGAAAAGGCATCCGAGCTGCTGGAGCTCACCAACCTCAGCGTTGCCCAAATTGCCGAACAGGTCGGTCTGAGCCTTCCCTATTTCTCCCGATTGTTTCAGGTACGTATGGGCATTCCGCCATCCGAATATCGCTCACGTTCCCTCACCTCAGTCAATCGCAAGGTCATCCTTGGTCACGACTTCGATCACCGGATCCACTGGTTGAAGTGACGCTAATTTCAATTAGGGTGAGATCCATTGAAAGGGATCCTATTTGCGTTTCTAGGCGGGGCCTTTATTACGCTGCAAAGTGTTGCCAATGCTCGGATTAGTCATGATATTGGTACTTGGCAAACAGCAACGATTACCCAGCTAACCAGCTTCCTCACAGCCGTACTCGTCCTGATGATCGTCCGGGATGGCAAGTGGCAAGGGCTAAGCCAATGAACCTTACCTAATTATGTATACATTCGGATAAAGATAAAACGCTTGGATTAGCATCCAAGCGTTTTATGCTGTCGGATTTATATCGCTAACCTCTTAAGGCATTGGCATTTCATTGCTTTCTGTGTAGATCTGAAAGGTGATGCCGAACTTGTCGGTTACACTCCCGTATGCGGGACTGAAATGTGTTTCTTGCAGCGGCATCTCGACGTGGCCGCCTTCCTGCAAGGCCTCAAAACAACGCTTTGCTCTTTCTATTTCGTTAGTGGTAATACAAATCGTCACTTGATTGCCCTGCTGAAATGGGGAGCCTGGAAAGGTATCCGAGAACATAAGCTCTGAATCGCCAACCTTTATCATGGCATGTCCAATACGTGACTTGGCTTCTTCCGGCAATGGAAATTCAGGATTTTCTGGCATTTCACCAAAGGTTTGAAGGTAAGTGACTTTGGCATCCAATGCTTTCTCATAAAATTCAATCGCTTCTCTGGCATTTCCATCCATCACTACGTAAGTTATTAACCTTAACGTCATACTCATCAGCTCCTAAATCCATCATATTTTTTGGACACAACTATCATTATTACCCTCGGGACGGCCTTCTTAATCGTCTTCTCAATAAACTCGTGCTATCATGTAAAGATATCCTAAAAATCAAAAAAAGCAGGTTAAACTCATGACTCAGACCCCTAACAAACAACCCATTTACCGCTTCAGCGAAGCACCGATTTGGCAGCTGCAGCGATCCTATTATCAGGAACAAGGACTTAAGGCTTGGCAGAATGAAGAAGTACCTCAGTACATAACAAACAATCCAATGATCGCAATGGCATACGCCGAAATCATCTTTGGATTCCTTCAAGACCGGACTATCTTAGGCTTTGGGTCAGAGCCGGTTATGATTCTTGAGCTTGGTGCTGGCTCTGGCCGCTTAGCCTTTCATATTCTTCAGGAATTAGGCAAACTGAGGGAATATGCAGATATTCCACTCCCGCCTTTTCGCTATGTGATGAGTGATTTTGTAGAGAAGAACATCGCTTATTGGCAGCAGCATCAAAGCTTATTACCCTTTGTTCAACAGGGCATATTGGATTTTGCCCTGTTTGATGCTGTCCATGATACCGAGCTCCACCTGACGCAATCAGGCACTGTCATACGGCCAAATGATCTGCAGCAACCACTTTTGGTTGTCGCTAATTATTTTTTCGACAGCATTCCACAGGAACTGATCTATGTGGGTGATGGTGAAATATACGAATGCAGAGTTTCGCTGCAAAACCTAGCTGAAGTGGACGAGCATAACGCCCCGATTCCATTAGAGAAAGTCGTCCCTGAATATCATTATCAGCGAGCGACCGAATATGAACAAGAATCGTACCCCTACCGCGACGTTATCGAGCTTTATAAACATAAGCTTGAGGACTCTCATATTCTCTTTCCGACGATAGGGTTAGCCTGTTTAGACCGCCTTCATCAATTGTCCCAAGCGGGTTTTCTGTTGCTCACTGCGGATAAAGGGGACCACCGCTTAGAAAACTGGGAATTTGCCGAGCCCCCAAAGCTGATTCATCACGGAAGCTTCTCACTTACAGCAAACTATCACGCGATTCAACATGTTTTTGAGCAAAAAGGTGCTTTAACCTACTTCACCACACATCACTATAAAAACTTAAACGTAGGCTGCATCCTGATGCTGCATGATCCGACTAGCCACACAAACACTCGCTTGGCCTATCGACGATTTGTCGATCGCTTTGGACCCGATGATTTCTTTAGCCTGAAGCAATGGTTTGATGAGCATTTGGAGCAGATGGAGCTGCCCCAAATCTGTTCCTTCTGGCGACTGAGCGGCTATGATGCTCAACTGTTTCTCCAGAGCAAAAAGCGCATTATCGATCTTCTCTCATCCTGCAGCGAGGAGGACATGCACGATCTGCGCCATGGGATCCAATCGATGTGGACAGGCTACTATCCTATGGAGGAGAAGCATGATTTGGCTCTCGATTGTGGCGTGCTTTTGTTTCAAATGGACCTGTTTGAGGCCGCATTATCGTTCTTTGAAAAGTCCCCAAATGTCAACCAAGCGAGCCCCGATATCCTCTACCCTATGGCGGTTTGCTGCTATGAGGTTGGACTTGAAGAGGCGGCGCAGGGTTACTTGCTTCAAGCTTTAGCTATCGAGCCTAAGCATGAAGAGGCTTTATCGCTTCTGTTGGTCTTAAACGAAAGTTGACCCTTTTCTTAAGCAATGAAGCGTCTAACATACGTTACTGGCGGAGCACCAGCGTGTTACAACCCCAACTTGTGACCTTTCTCCAAACGGAGAATCTGTTGTTCCCCATTTTCTGCTAACTCCCTAAACTGATTAATCGTCTCATGCATTTTAGGTAGAGCCTCTTGCTTGTAGATACTGATTGATTCCAGAGCCGACAGTACGTCAGAAAAAGCCTGTTTAAGTGTATCTACGGAAACACTGGATTCAAGTGACTGCTTATGAATCGCTGCCCCTTGATCCTTCAACATTTTTGAGGTACCACTGATCAGATCGTTTGTTGTTTGATTTAAGAGTTCAATCTTTTTCAAGACAATCCTTTGGTTATAGAGCGCACTGGCTACAGTTACTGAGATTTTCAAAGCTGAAACCGTGATATTCCTTGCTCTGTCAACACCTCTGATCAACTCTTTATTATTTCTCATAACAACCTCAATGGCAATAATCCCTTGTTGGTTAACGACCAGCATCTGCTGCAAATCCATTACCCGTTGACGCAGAGGGAACAAAACTTCTTCTGTAATGAACCGAACTTTATTTGGGTCTTCATTCCGCTGCTTGGCCGCTGTAATCTGCACTTCGATTTCCTCATCCATCAATACACCTAACTGTATTTCCTTTTGAAGTCTTTTGGTTAGATCTCTTAGCGTCTGTTGCTCGAGTTCGAGTGTGGTGTTGTCATTCTTTAAAGTAGCCTTACCTTTATCCAAGGAGGTCACGATATCAGCAATGACAGCATCCGCTTTTTGATATTTAGCGAAATAACTTCGTAAAGGATTGAAGAACTTCCCAAGAAAACCATGTTTGGCAAAATCAATTGCACTCGGGTCTAGATCCTTTAACTGAAACTGAAGCTCCGTTAACCCTTTTGCTACTTGACCGCCCTCATCCCCTGTCTTTGAGAGATTCCCTACCGATACCTGCAATAAAGAATTCTTCTCCGTAGACGATCGCATCGATTGCAACCCAAAGCTATCAATGGATTGCAGAACTTCCTTGCGTTTCTCAAGCGAGTCAATGTCTAATCCCATAATGGTTGCGACATTGCTTAACGCTGCCTCTTGGAGTTTGGCTACTTCCTCCGGAACGGGTTTCACCTGCTCTTCAATTGCTACCTTA
>JACMJI010000249.1 GCA_014380705.1 Gorillibacterium sp.
AACGTAAATAATCATTGTAAGCTCGATGCTCTGAATAAATACAAACAGATACGGGAGGAACTAAACAATGGGAGTTTTTAAAAGATTGCGTGACCTTTCAGCTGCTTCAATCAACGATTTACTGGATAAAGCAGAAGATCCAGTAAAGATGCTAACTCAGTTTTTGCGTGACATGGAACAGGATATTATGGATGCAGAGTCAGCGGTTGCCAAGCAGATCGCCGTTGAGAAAAAATTCAAGCAGCAGCTTGACGAAGCGGAAGAAATGGTAGAGAAGCGCCAACAGCAAGCAGAGAAAGCCATTGAGCAGAGCAATGAGGATCTTGCTCGCCGTGCGCTTCAAGATAAGAAGGAGCATCAGATTCGCTTCGATGAAATGAAGGTTCAACACGGGATTGCTAAGGAAAATGCAGATCGCTTGCGTCAGCAATTGAGCGAGATGAAAGATGAATTTAACAAGATGAAGACCAAAAAGGATCTACTGATTGCCCGTGCAGAAGCGGCTAAAGCACAAAAATCGATTAATCAGGCGATGTCTGGCTTTGGCACAGATAACGCGGCTCGCGGATTTGATCGGATGAGCGATAAAGTCGCTCAGCTAGAAGCGGAAGCTCAGGCCAGTAATGAGCTGCGTGAGAAAAAGTCTTCTCTGGATGATGAATTCGCTAAGCTTGATAAAAACGATGGCATCGATGATGAGCTTGCTGCCTTGAAAGCGAAAGTAGCAGCTAAGAAAGAACAACAATAACCCTACCTCTTGATATTTCATGAATAGAATCGGTTGAAGGACTGGAGAAATTTCTTCAGTCTTTTCCAGCTATTGCGGGGTGTTAGGATTGAACGAAGAGGTCGACTGGATGTTGGACAACGTATATATACATACCCTTGCTTATTTTTCGGTGGCGGTTGTTGCCTTAATTGTATACATGATCATTTTTAATCTGATTACGCGCTATAACGATTGGGAAGAGATCAAAAAAGGAAATATAGCTGTAGCGATGGCATCGGGAGGTAAAATATTTGGCATTTGCAATATTTTCCATTTTGCCATTCTGCAACAAGACCCGATCCTTACATCCCTTCTCTGGGCTTCTTATGGATTTGTTCTCCTGCTCGTTGCCTATTGCCTGTTTGATCTACTAACCCCTTTCTTCAAAATCGATGAGGAAGTTAAAAATGGCAACAAAGCAGTGGGCCTCATCTCTATGGTTATCTCGATCTCCATCTCTTATGTTATTGGGGCTAGTGTCGGGTAAACAGGCTATGAAAAATTAGAATCAGCATAGGACTTGTATATATCGTTGTTGGCGTCTATTATTTGCTAATAACAGCTTAAGTGGAGGGAAGAGACATAATGAGCAACGAAGAAATCCAGATGTGCCCATGGTGTCAGACTGAAATTGTCTGGGACGCGGAGATTGGTCCGGAGTTGGAGTGTCCTCATTGTTTTAATGATCTTGGGGATTATCGCAGCATCTCACTCTCAGAGGATGAGGATGATCTAGATAAGGAAGAATCTGTTGATGATCACGATCATCCACTTAACCCTGAAGCGATTCATAGCGATTATGACGTTGATTATGAAGAAGAAGCTGACGCCTATACCCTAAAGGCCCAGGAATTGATTGACAGTCAAGAGGAGGTCCCCGAATGCAGCAATTGTCGAAGCTTAATGCTGCAGGGTGGAACGGTTCGTTTGTCTGGCGATAATTTTTTATCGGTAAAGCATCCTTCATTACACCGGCAGCTTCTTTCTGAAACTGTGGAGTTGACCTTGTATGTATGCCCCAATTGCTTTAAAACAGAAACCTATTTGTCTGACCCGGGACGGCATAGACTTGTCCAGACATTGAGTGGAGAATAATAAGAAGATCAATTAAAATATTTTAAAGACCCAAAAACATCCCTCCACTCATGTGGATAGGATGTTTTTTAGGTCAATATAGCCCTGGACTCCTGTATACGCACAGCGCCAAAGGTTGCCGACAGGCGTTTATCCTTGATAAAAAACCTCAGTAGTTTCCGTCGTTGGGGTCATTGAAATGATGATCCCTATTCCTGTTATTATTTTGAGACCGAATGAGTGCCATAGAGATCAGACCAGCACCAACGCCAAGCGGGACGAACACATCTTGCATGTCAAGTAGATTGCCAACAGCAACACCAATTAGAATACAACCAGCCATGACCAAACCAGAAATTGAGTTTGAACTCATCTAAAAACTCCCCTATCTATGGATTATTACCCTGATCATACCATAAAAATTTTATTACATCAGTGTTTAAAGATCATGATTTTTATTGCTTTGGGGTACGTTAAGAAACATGAGCAAACATATGGATCAAACAGATACCCGCTTCGGCGATCGGAAGCTTAAGGTCACTTGGCAGAATAACGAGAATTCACATCCACCAAAGCCCGTGTTCACTTCACAAACCAAACTACTATTACTTGTGTATACATTGTTTATTATAGCTGGGGCGCTGTCGGGAACCTTTGTCCACGTATATCTTTGGAAGGAAAGAAACGATCTGGCCATGATCGGGTGGTTTGCCATTATTCAGCAAATATTTATGGCATTTACTTTCTGGATTGCGGGAAAATGGGCGAAGGAAGGCAATAAGATGAACGTACTGCGTGTAGGGCTTATTATGGCCGTTATCTTCTACATGCTAGTACTAATTCTTGGTAGACAAGCGGTTCAATATTATCCGCTTCTCGGCTGTGTGCAAGGGCTCATGGCAGGTTTTTTTTGGCTGGCGTTTAATGTGGTTTATTTTGAGGTGACGGGACCAGAGGATCGGGATCGCTACAATGGCTGGTCCGGCCTGCTCACCTCCTTCTCAGGCATGCTGGCACCATGGATAGCCGGATTTATTATTTCAAATATGAGCGGTTCAGGTGGGTATCGGATAATTTTTACCTTGTCACTCCTTGTGTTTGCGGCAGGTTTTGGTTGCAGCTTCTTTCTAAAAATGCGCAAGCCAGAGGGACAATACGACTGGACATTTGGTTATCGGATTCTGAAACGCAAGAACAGCAATTGGCGGAGGCTCTTTCCTGGAATGATTGCTCAAGGAATGCGTGAAGGGGTTTTTGCTTTTATTATTACCCTGCTCGTATACATCAGCACAAGGAACGAGCTGGCACTTGGCAACTATGCGTTTATCATCTCAGGGGTATCCCTATTTAGTTACTATGCGGTGGGTCATCTCCTTAAGCACCATCATCGAAAATGGGGAATGCTCATTGGTGCTTTGGCAATGACGATGGTAATATTTCCATTTTTTTGGCAGATAAATTATCGTACCCTGTTGATTTTCGGAGTAGGAACATCGCTTTTTATCCCGTTGTATTTTATTCCGGTAACTTCAGTCATATTTGATTTAATTGGTCAAGAACCAGATGGTGTCGAGAAGCGGGTCGAATATGTTGTGGTGCGTGAGATCGGGATCAATCTAGGTCGAATCCTTGGAACCCTTATGTTTCTGGTGACTGTATCGCTTACGGACTCTCCTTTGGCCCTTACCCTGCTGTTGTTTCTCATTGGCTCAACCCCCCTAGTAGTCTGGGTGCTGCTGCTGCCGTGGTTGCCTTCTCGACAAACGGAGAAAGGTCTAATTAGACCTTAATTCATGAGTAAGAAAATAATAACGATGTCTCGGGTTTATGCTAATTCTGATTGACGTCTCCAGTCTTATTCCGATAAAATAAGTAGGAATAAGCATGGGAGCGGATGAGGTTGGCTGAGGGAATCGCATGCGGCCTTCTTCCGGGGCAACGATCTGGGCAGCGTTGCAAATTGCAAGAAGACTCGGTAGAGGTAAACGCGTGCTCTGTATGGCTCCGGATACGGGTGAACGTTATAAGAGCTCTGATGTTTTTATTTAGTTCCCCGTTCTGTAGGTGGGGGGAAAGTCCCCCCCACCTACTTGTTATCTCAAGCTGATGAAGACTACTCTGAAGAGAGTGGTTTTTTTCTGATCCACTTGAATAAATATACATTCGGTTGTATAATTATAAAAAAACGAACAATAAGGATCAGGAGGACGAAACGGATGATCGCATTGCAATTAGGAACTCCGGCAACACAGGAATTGAGATCTTTACTCATGACATCGGGGAACGAGCAGCTGCCAGAGGAAACGAATTGTCAGATAGCTGCTTACGAGAATGATCTGCTTATTGGAGTTGGCGGTTGGGGGAAAGCGCAGACGTCCGCTAAAGATCTTGTTTTTTTTATTCATCCCGATTATGAGAATCGCGAACTTAGACAGAATATGAGCAAGCTGCTTACAATCAAGACAACTAACAAGGGCAGGATGCTCCTCTAATTCCCATAAACGGCCTTTTTCTGAAACAAGCCGCTACCCTCATATGGATTGAATATGCTTCGGTCTTTGCCGTTGTCCAGCCAATGGACGAACAAGGTCGGGGCTTTTTTGTTGGGAAAATGGTACACTTATACCCTTTACTCCCATGGCGTGCAACCTGAAAACAGGTAAATACTCATCTTTGCAGGGACAGAGATTTCGTTGTATAGTGGAACTATTAATCATTTTTGCGATGCCATTCAACGTTCAGGAGGATTTACAATGGGAGAATTAAAATTAAGAATCCTGGATCTTCTTAAAGAAGATGCCAGAACGGATGCGAATACGATGGCCACTATGCTTGGAGCGAGTCAAGAGGACATAGAGGCGGCGGTTGCGGAGCTTGAGGCAGAGCATGTCATCGTGAAATACGCGGCTGTCATCAATTGGGCCAAAGTCAATGAAACGGTAACGGCGCTCATCGAAGTACAGATTACTCCCGAACGCGGAAGAGGCTTTGACGCGATTGCCGAACGAATATACTTATATCCAGAAGTGAAATCCGTTTATCTTATGTCTGGCGCTTACGATCTGCTGGTAGAGATTGAAGGCCGTACGCTTCAGGAAGTGGCTACATTTGTTTCTAATCGCCTATCTCCCATTGATCGCGTGCTTTCGACTAAGACACATTTTATACTCAAAAAATACAAGCAGGACGCAATCATCTTTGAAGATCGGGATGAAGACCGTCGGCTGATAATCTCACCGTGAGGAGAGGACGGCACGAATGATGCACAAGACAAAATCAATGGAAGACTATCTGACAAGTCGCACTCGGGCTATTCCTCCCTCAGGTATTCGCAAATTTTTCGACCTCGTTAGCGGGAGCAAAGATATTATCTCTCTCGGTGTAGGTGAACCCGATTTCGCCACTCCTTGGCATGTACGGGATGCCGCCGTTGTCTCCTTAGAAAGAGGCTATACAAAATATACACCAAACGCAGGAATACTTGAGCTTCGACAAGCAATCGCTCGATATTTACACGATGGCTTCAATCTAAGCTATCGCCCTGAGGATGAAATGATTGTCACAATCGGTGGCAGCGAAGGCATAGATTTAGCGCTTCGTGCATTAGTCAGTCCTGGTGATGAGGTTCTCGTCCCAGAGCCTTGTTATCTTCCCTACAGTCCGATTACACAGCTAAGTGGCGGGGTACCTGTCGGAGTTGAGACGTTTGCTGAGAACGGATTTAAATTAACGGCTGAATCACTGCAAGCACATATTACGCCCCGGTCTAAGGTGCTGATTCTATGCTTTCCGAGCAATCCCACCGGGGGGATTATGACTTATGAGGAATTGCTCCCGATTGCTAAGCTAGTAGAGGAGAATGATCTAATCGTCATCTCTGACGAAATCTATGCCGAACTTACGTATGGTAGAAAACATGTCAGTTTTGCTACCCTTCCCGGTATGAAGGACCGCACGATTGTAGTTAGTGGCTTTTCTAAAGCGTTCGCGATGACCGGGTGGAGAATGGGTTATGTCTGCGGTCATCGGGATATCATAGCCGGCATGTTGAAGATCCATCAATATACAGTCATGTGTGCACCTGCAATGGGTCAAGTTGCCGCACTTGAAGCGCTCAGTGGGGGCCTGGAGGAGACGGCGCGAATGGTTGAATCCTATAACCAGCGCAGGCGCTTAGTTGTTAAGGGCTTTCAAGAGATGGGGTTAGACTGCCATGAGCCAGAGGGTGCTTTCTATGCTTTCCCTTGTATTACATCAACCGGGCTTTCCTCAGAGGTTTTCGCTGAGCGACTCGTCTTTGAGTCGAAGGTTGCTGTCGTTCCTGGCAATGTATTCGGCAGAGGCGGGGAAGGATTTATTCGTTGCTCCTATGCCACCTCGGTTGCTCAATTGAATGAGGCATTAGAAAGAATTAGTGGATTTGTCAAGAAGGTAAGAAGCTAGGCGCTGCGATTTGCTATAAAGCTTGCTAGATTTACTAATCAAAGGTTGATCAAAGGGCTGCACCAAATGGACAAGAGAATCGAGTTAGTGAGAGGAGCGGAATGTGGCTCTACGCGGATTCGGTTCTTTTTTTCATTCATAAGTCATTCTTCTTAGATGAATAACTTGATTTGCAATTATTTCAAAAAATGCTATATTTATAGTGAATGAAAGTTTTGAAAATGTTGGAAAATCTGCGAATCATCTTAGAATCGTCTTAAGGAGGGGAGATAAATGGTATATGGTCAGGGCGCGTGGGCAATTTCCCGTGGCTTTATGGTACGGGATAGAGGAGCGAAGAGACCCTATCAAAAAACCAAAGGTTCCTCATCTTTAGCGTTTTTAGAGGAAGAAATTTATATGCTGCGCAGTCGAATGGTAGAGTTATTCGAGAGAGAGCAGTCACTAACTTCTACACCTGTTGTTGAAGCAAGTAACGAGCTGGACCTGAAGATAAATGAATACATGGAGAAAACCGGGATCCGTTGATTCTGGTTTTTCTTTGTGCAGGCTTAGTTGTAAAAGTCGCTTGAATCCTCTATACTTTATGCTGAGACAAAACTGCTGGACTTGTATATCCATGAAATCGTTAGGTGTCTGCTCATGTCTGAGCGGATGAAAAGGGAAGCCGGTGCAAATCCGGCGCGGTCGCGCCACTGTAACCCATGGTCAGCCTCATAAACCACTGTTCGCGAGAATGGGAAGGTGAAGGTTGTGTAAGCCAGGGAGTCAGGAGACCTGCCTAACGGTTAGCTAACGAAATCCTTCGCGGTAAAGGATTTGGCTGACAGGGTTTTTTCGAAATGGAAGAGAAACGTATACGTTTTATCCTATACTTTCTTTGATATTTCAATTTCACCGGTAGACGAGGGCGTCGTAGGATGCCTTTACGTTTCCGAGGGGAATGACACCCGTTTGCTAAACCTCCAGCCGTTATAGGCGGGAGGTTTTTCGTTTGCATTGGAATTGCCGAAAGTAGTTCGTTCTCCAATCATACGAAGGAGAGATGAACATGGTAGTGAGAAAAGAAAGAGCAGCAACAAGAATGACACGTTTGGCTGTCCTGATGCTTAGTTTGATTTTGATGCTGAGTCTTGTAGGTTGTGGGGGTAAGGAAGCTAAGGAAACAGCTAGTCCGACAACATCAACAGGTACTGTAGTTACGGAGTCCCCAGCAGCCTCCCCATCGGCTGAAGTTCGATCTGATCAGACGGAGTACCCGCTTACCGTTAAGGATTCCACGGGAACGGATGTTGTATTTGAGCGGGCACCGGAGAGAATTGTTACCCTCGCTCCTAGTGAAACTGAAATTGCTTTTGCAGTAGGGGCGGGAGATAAGGTGGTGGGTGTTGATACCAACAGTGACTATCCAGAAGCGGCTGCATCAAAAAATAAAATTGGCGATGTGAATACAGATATAGAAGCGGTTCTCGCCTTAAAGCCTGAACTCGTACTCGCTCAAAGCGGGATGCAGTTTGAGACCGTTCAGAAGCTTAGAGAATTGAACATTAAGGTCTATGCAACAGATCCTAAATCAATTGATCAGGTCATGCAGAAGATTGAAGATGTCGGTCTTATTCTTAACGCCCAAGCGAATGCCAAGCAAATAACGGACAAAATGGCAACAGATCGTGACCGGATCACAGCACTGCTAAAGGATGTAACGAAAAAGCAGGTATATCTGGAATTTTCTCCAGGCTGGAGTGTCGGAAAAGGTGAATTCCTTGATGAGCTGTTAACCCTTGCAGGGGGTACGAATGTAGCAGCAGACCAAACAGGTTGGTTTGAGATTAATGCGGAGCAGATTGTCAAAGCAGATCCGGCAATTATCATCTATGGTAAAGATATGATGATGGGGAACATGATTTATGATGAAATCATGAAACGTCCAGGCTTTGACGCGATTACGGCGATAAAGAATAAAGACATTTATCCGGTTGATTCCAATCTGGTATCGCGGGTCGGGCCCCGTCTTACGGATGGTCTGATCGAAATGGCTAAAGTAATTAACCCCGATTTGGTAAAAGAATAATGCGTAAAACCTTAATATTTGGAGGAGGCTTCGGCCTTCTCTTGCTTATTTCTGCCATTATAAGTCTTTCCATGGGGTCTGCTCATATACCGCTTCTGGAGGTGTGGCGGATTTTGCTGCATCGTCTTCCCCTATTGGGTCAGTGGATCACACCGAACTGGGATGCTGGAAGTGAAACGATTATAATTCAGGTTCGATTGCCGCGGGTAGCTCTAGCTATGCTGGTTGGCGCCTCGCTTTCTATAGCGGGTGCGGGCTACCAGGGTGTGCTGCGCAATCCGTTAGCAGACCCCTATACACTTGGCGTGGCATCAGGAGCATCTGCCGGGGCTGCACTCGTGATGATGCTTGGACTTCGGGCAACCTGGGGGCTTTGGGCGCTTCCTGCTGCTGCTTTTCCGGCTGGACTCTTTACCCTTATTCTTGTCTATGCGCTAGCAGGGAAGGCGGGTAGAAAGAAAGTGGAAACCTTAATTCTTGCTGGTGTTATCATCCAAGCCTTCTTTGGTGCCTTTGTATCACTAACCGTCGCACTTTCTCATGGGATGGTAAATGAGATTCTTTTCTGGCTAATGGGCAGTGTCGCTATGCGAGGCTGGGAATATTCACGTGTGCTGTTCCCCGCTCTGCTTATTACGTCCGTTGTGCTCTCATGCTTTAGCAGAACGCTCAATCTATTCGCTCTAGGGGAGAAACAAGCTGCTTATATGGGAGTCCACGTTGGGCGAACAAAGCTCATTGTTCTGGGGATGGCCACTTTCCTCACAGCGGGTGCTGTTTCAGTTGCGGGTACGATTGGTTTTGTTGGACTTGTGGTGCCACATCTCGTCCGCCTCTTGGCTGGTCCTGATTATCGGCTGCTTATTCCTGTATCCGCTTTGGCGGGTGCGTCCTATGTGCTATGGTCAGATACATTGGCAAGAACAATATTAAGCAACCAGGAAATACCCTTAGGCGTGGTGACGGCACTCATTGGGACCCCATTCTTCGCCTACTTACTTTATGAGCGCAGGGCTCTTAAAGGGAGGGCTAAGCCGTGATTGAACTAAAGCAATTACACAAATCAATCGGTGAGCAAGTGATCCTGAAGCAGATCTCATTAACGATCAAGGAGGGCTCCTTTTTTGGTATTATCGGTCCTAATGGTAGTGGAAAGTCAACGTTGATTGGACTCGTTGCTGGAATCGACCAACCAGATTCAGGAGACGTGCTGCTAGATGGTCGTCCAATCCAAGCCTATTCACGCAAGGAACTGGCGCGATTTCTGGCCGTTCTGCCTCAAGAAGGGCTGCAAGCCGACGGCTTCACTGTAAGGGAAGTTTTAGAAATGGGAAGGTTCCCCTATCAAAACTGGTTCGGCGGGGAAGAGGAGGATTCTTCCTCGCTAATCGATGGGATTATGGAGCGGCTTTCAATCCGCCACCTAGAGGAGCGTTTGATTGAGCACCTAAGTGGGGGGGAGCGCCAACGTGTTGCTCTTGGCAAGACCATGGTGCAGGAGCCGAGGGTACTGCTTTTGGATGAGCCGACCACTTTTCTCGATATCGGCTATCAAATCCAGTTGATGGATTACATTAGAGAATGGCAGATGGAATGCGGCTTAACTGTTATAGCCGTACTACATGACTTGAACCTAGCTGCGCAATATTGTGAACGGCTTATGCTTATGAACAAGGGGACGATCGCCTTTGCTGGGGAACCTGAGGAAATAATGGATGCTGAGCTGATCGCTCAAGTGTATGGAACACGGCCCCTTATTCTAGCTCATCCTCAGAGCGGCATTCCACAAATTCTACTCCAACCCGGGGTAATTGGAATAAATAAGAGAATGGGAGGGAATGAGAATGCTGACAATAGATAGCATGGTCCATGCAATCGCTCCATTACATACGGAGGCCATGGCAACTACAGCACATCGGTTGGATAATTTAACAAAGCCCCTTGGCAGCTTAGGTAAGCTAGAGAAGCTTGCAATACAAGCGGCAGGCGTTACAGGTGAGGTGCTGCCTGATCTTTCACACAAAGCTGTCATTGTAATGGCTGGGGATCATGGCGTTTGCGCCGAAGGTGTCAGTGCTTTTCCCCAAGAGGTTACAGCCCAGATGGTGTATAACTTTCTTGAAGGCGGGGCCGCTGTCAACGTGCTGGCGAAGCTGGCTGGCGCGGAAGTGTTATGCGTCGATATTGGCGTTGACGCTGATTTGGAGCATCAGCAGCTCGTGAGCTGCAAGGTGCGCCGCGGCACCGGCAACATTGCCCAAGGCCCGGCAATGAGCCGGGAGGAGGCGGAAGCCGCGATTAGCATCGGCTTCGAGCTTGCGGCGAACCTTGCTGCGCGGGGCTGCCGTGTCATCGCCACCGGCGAGATGGGCATCGGTAACACAACGCCAAGCGCTGCGCTGCTGATGGCGTTGACTGGCCTAGATGCCGAGCAGGCCGTTGGCCGCGGCACGGGCATTAACGACGAGCAGCTTCTCCACAAGCGCCGCGTTGTGGAGCGTGCTCTCGCCGTTAATGCCCCAGATCGCGATGACCCGCTCGGCGTGCTCGCAGCTGTAGGCGGCCTCGAAATCGCCGGGCTTACCGGCGTTATCTTGGGCGCTGCTGCCCACCGTTGCCTCGTCGTCATCGACGGCTTTATTTCCTCTGCCGCGGCTCTGCTTGCCGTTCGTCTCTGCCCTGTCGTCCACGATTACATCGTTGCCACCCATCGATCACAGGAACGTGGGCATACCCTTTTGCTGAAGGAGCTTAACCTGTTTCCGATGCTTGACCTAGACATGCGTCTCGGAGAAGGAACAGGCGCTGTACTCGCTTTTCATCTGATCGATGCCTCGCAATGTATCTTACGGGAGATGGCTACCTTCACAAGTGCTGGAGTATCCCATAACTAATATCCTTTAAGGGCTGGAAAGGATTTGAGCGATGCTAATTTTTATTACAGGTGGAGCCCGCAGCGGCAAAAGCACCTTCGCTGAACAATACGCCGCAAAGCTTGGGCGGGAAGGGTGTTATATAGCGACTGCTCAGCTTTATGACGATGAAATGCAGGGGCGGGCCAGATTGCATCATGATCGAAGGCTCAAGGCAGGTTTCCCTTGGCAATTGGTAGAGGAGCCCTTTGCACTCTCGGAGCGAATAGCAGCATGCTCAGAAATGGTTCATTCAGCTGAGGGAACACCCGCACAAACGAAGGTCGTATTAGTAGATTGTCTTACCCTTTGGTTATCGAATTGGCTGCTCAAGCTTTCGTCCGAGCATAAAGTTGAGGAGCTGGAGCAGAAGATTAACGAATTGGTTTCTGCGCTTACCTCCTGTCCGTATCCTGTATTAGTCGTTTCCAACGAGGTGGGTGACGGTATTGTCCCGGAATACCCGCTCGGTCGGTTGTTTCGAGATTGGGCGGGCATTCTCAACAAGCGAGTGGCCGAGGTTAGTAATCAAGTATTCTTAGTAACAGCTGGTATCCCGGTAGATTTAAAAAAGCTGGCTTTTTCCTGGGAAGAGGAAAGCCTGTGAACGCTCCTCGCCATAATTCAGGTCAATCGGCATGGATTGGATGGGTTCGATCCGCCGTGGCAGCGGTTCAATTTCTTACGCGATTACCCCTGCCCTATCGGTTTGAGTATACCGAATCCATCTTTCGGAGGAGCACCCCCTTTTATCCATTGGTAGGCGGACTGCTTGGGCTTTTCCTTGCAATATTTGCACTTCCGCTGCAATATCTGCTATCCTCTCAACCAGCGGCAGCCGTCATTCTCAGCCTGTGGGTGGCTCTCACCGGAGCCTTGCATTTAGATGGACTTATGGATTCGGCAGATGGTTTACTTAGCCATCGCTCACCCGAGCGGATGCTTGAGATCATGAAGGACAGTAGAGTTGGCGCAATGGGAGTCATTGTGGCTGTTCTCGTGCTGTTGATGAAATTTACTTTCCTAAACGCCTTTTTGGAAAATGTGATCGTGGAACGACCTGAATCCATTCTCTGGCTAGTACTTATCCCGGTATGGAGCCGTTGGTTCATGACGGCTGCGATTGCACACTGGCCTTATGCCCGCGGGGAAGCAGGGCTAGGTGCTTATTTCAGGCGAGTTCGCTTTCGTCATGTAGCCGTTGGCTGGATGCTTGCCTGTATAACGACATGGGTTACTGTCGCGATCATTCCATATGTCGGAGGTTGGGAAATTGTTCAGCAGTTTGCAAGTCGTCCAACTACATCTAGTTACCTTGGGACATTCCTCGACACTGGCAACACGTATTCAGTTGGCTTTATTGTCGGAGTACCGATCATTCTTACCTTTCTAACCATAATAGCTGGCTGGCCAATGGCACGGGGCATAAGTAAGAAACTGGGCGGTCTTACGGGCGATACCTATGGGGCGATCAACGAGCTGCTTGAGGTTTTTTTACTTGCAATCTTCATTATTGCCTGCCGATTTACTTGAATATATCGCATCCAAATTTAGAAATAGCATGCCAATCACAGGGTACATCCGAGAAGTTCATGCTTCTCGGTGGAACAACTGCAAACTTGGAAATTACCACAAATCTATGAGATGATGGATATAAAAAACACCCTGACAGGAGGCTGGAACCATGAAGCTTTATACGAAAAAAGGAGATAAAGGGACAACCTCGGTGATCGGTGGCCGAGTGGAAAAAGATGATATCCGTGTGGAAGCTTACGGAACGGTAGATGAGCTCAATTCTTTTACTGGTCAGGTGATCAGCTTGATGAATGGATTTACCTATGAGGAGTTAAAGAAGGACCTCATCCAGATCCAGCATGAGTTATTTGATTGTGGCAGTGATTTATCTAGTCTTACGAAACCGATTCAATCCTTCAAGGTATCCGCCAAGATGGTTGTCCACCTAGAGGAATTGATCGATCAGTATGTCGTACAGGCTCCTGATATTACGCGTTTTATTCTCCCTGGGGGAAGTTTGATAGCGTCGTCCCTTCATGTCTGTCGAACCGTGTGCCGTCGTGCAGAGCGTCTTGTCGTCACCTTAAACAAGGGGGCGGAGATCAATCCCGAGGTTCTTTGCTACCTTAACCGTCTTTCGGATTTTTTCTTTGCGGCCTCGCGTGCTGCCAATGCCCTTGAGGGGCTGGAGGACACCGAGTATATCCGTAGTGCTGAGGTTTTTGGTAAGCATCCAGAGAGGGCGGACGAATCTTGAGTGACACGAAAGAAGCTTATTATGAGCCGCTTGTTTACGTTGTTCCGGAACGAGACGAAGGCGTACTATTAAAAACAATTTTGCGCAGCCGTATGCATATCTCTCGTAAGCTTTTGACTCGTCTCAAAATGTCAGAACAAGGCATTACGTTAAACGGCGAACGTAAATACATCGATATTAAGGTTCATGCCGGGGACCGAGTTGAGGTTAGGATGCAGGAGGAAATCTCCGAGGATATTCTGCCAGAGGATATGGAGCTTGATATTATCCACGAGGATGCTCACCTGCTGATCGTAAACAAACCTGCGGGTATCATTGTCCATCCGACACATGGTCATTATACGGGAACACTGGCGAATGGGGTGGTCCAGCATTGGAGAAAAAAAGGGGAGAACGTTCGCTTCCGTCCGGTCCACCGTCTTGATCAGGAAACGTCAGGTGTTCTAGCGATTGCCAAAACCCCTTACGTTCATCAGTGCATATCAGAACAGATGCAGACGGTTGGGATCACCAAAGAATATATCGCAATTGTACATGGAAAGATAGAGCAGGCTTCCGGCACCATCGATGCCCCAATAGATCGTGATGCAGAGCGCCCGCGGATTCGCGTGGTTACAGAGGAGGGTTACGCCGCTGTTACCCATTATTGGGTAACAGCGGCTTATGATGCGGGCTCTGTTGTTCGCATTCGGCTGGAAACGGGACGTACGCTCCAGATCCGGGTTCTTCTGCGGCATTTGGGACATCCCCTATTAGCAGACAAAATGTATGGTCCGGGAGGCGAA
>JACMJI010000250.1 GCA_014380705.1 Gorillibacterium sp.
GTGTACTGGTTGCTCATAACGCTCAGTTTGATATAGGCTTCATGCAGGCAAATCTAAAGGAGCTTGGGTTGCCACCGCTTACCAACCCGGTACTGGATACGCTGGAGCTTGCGCGTTTTATGTATCCTGATCTAAAGAACCACCGACTTAATACCTTAACTACGAAGTTCAAAGTAAGCTTAGAGAACCATCACCGTGCGGTTGATGATGCGGCTGCTTTAGGAGAAGTACTGCAAGGTATGATCAAAGAGGTCATGGAGCAGAAGAACATGACCAAGCTCTCCAGCCTAAATGATTATGTCGGGATTGATTTGTCTAACCAACGGCCTTTTCACTGTGGAATTTATGCGAAAAACCAAATCGGCAAAAAGAATTTATATAAGCTCATCTCACTTTCTCATACGGAACAATTCAAGCGTGTAGCCCGGATCCCAAAAAGTAAACTGGTTGAGCTGCGAGAAGGTTTACTCGTTATTTCAGGTTGTGAAAAGGGAGAATTCTTTGAGACCGTATTGAACAAGTCCCGTGAAGAAGCAGAACGAGTTGCTGAATTCTATGATGTACTTGAGATACAGCCGCTCGATATGTACATGCATTTGGTAGATAAAGGGCTTGTCGGCAGTCGTTTGGACCTGGAAAAGGCCATTCGTACAGTATGTGAGATTGGAATGAAGCTAGACAAACCCGTCATCGCAACGGGGAATGTTCACTATCTCATTCCCCGCGACAAAATTTGTCGGGATATTACGATTAACGGCATTACGGGCTTCAGCCCCTTGAAGGATCAGCGCAAGCCGGATGCTCACTTTCGTACGACGGAGGAAATGCTCGAGGAATTTGCTTTTCTAGGGAAGGATAAGGCCCATGAGGTTGTGGTCAATGCTACAGATCGTTTGGCCGATGAATTTGAGGAGATATCCTTGTTTCCGCGAACGGGTGGACCCACAGATAATGGACTGTTCTCACCTATAATTGAAGGCGCAGATGATGAAATTCGTGACACCTGCTACCGAACAGCGAGGAACATGTATGGGGAGGAGCTCCCGGACATCGTAGTGAAACGGCTAGAGAAAGAGCTAAAGCCCATTATCAGCTACGGGTTCTCTGCCAACTATCTGATTTCTGAGCGTCTTGTTAAGAAGTCTAATGAAGACGGCTATCTAGTAGGCTCGCGGGGCTCGGTAGGTTCATCATTCGTAGCGACCATGCTTGGGATTTCTGAAGTTAATCCGCTGCCTCCGCATTATACGTGCAAAGCATGCCAGTACAATGAGTTCTTTACCGATGGTCGGATTCCGTCAGGCTTTGATTTACCGAATAAAGCTTGCCCGACCTGTGGTGAACCACTAAGAGGCGAAGGTCAAGATATCCCCTTTGAAACGTTCCTTGGTTTTAAGGGAGACAAGGTTCCCGATATTGATTTGAACTTCTCCGGAAACTATCAGCCCGAAGCACACAATTACACGAAAGTTCTTTTCGGCCCGAAGAATGTTTTCCGGGCAGGCACGATCGGTACAATCGCGGACAAGACCGCTTATGGTTATACCAAAAAATACGAGGAGCTTCAGGGAAAATCATGGCGGCGTGCCGAGGTGGAGCGGTTAGCAATGGGCTGCACAGGCGTCAAACGCAGTACCGGGCAGCATCCAGGAGGAATCGTTGTTGTCCCTGATTATATGGATGTGGAAGATATCACGCCTGTGCAGTATCCTGCCGATGATATCACCTCCGACTGGATGACAACGCATTTTGACTACCATGCATTTGATGAGAACCTGCTCAAGCTCGATATTCTCGGACATGATGATCCAACCATGATGCGGATGCTTCAGGACTTAACGGGAGTTGACCCAACGAGTATTCCCATGAATGACCAGGCGGCGATGAGCTTATTCAGCTCAACGACAGCACTTGGCGTGACACCTGACCAGATTCGCACCCCAGTAGCGACCTATGGAATACCCGAGATGGGAACGAAATTTGTTCGGCAAATGCTTCAAGAAACGCATCCTTCGAGTTTTGCCGATCTTCTGCAGATTTCCGGTTTGTCTCACGGAACAGGGGTATGGATTGGGAATGCTCAAGAGCTGATCAAGCGGGGCATTTGCGATATCAAGACCGTTATAGGCTGTCGGGATGATATCATGCTCTACCTGATCTACAAAGCGGGGATGGATGCGGGGCTAGCCTTTAAAATCACGGAGAGTGTGCGTAAGGGTAAAGGTTTAACTCCTGAATGGAAAGAAGATATGAAGAAATGCAATGTTCCAGCCTGGTACATTGAGTCCTGCGAAAAAATCGAGTACATGTTTCCTAAAGCTCATGCTTCGGCCTATGTTATATCCGCTGTTCGTACGGCATATTTTAAGCTCTATCATCCCATCGCTTATTATGCGACGTATTTCTCCGTACGGGCAGATGATTTTGATGTGGAATTGTTCTGTCAGGGCTATAATGCCATCCTTAAGAAGCTGGTTGAGATTGAAGACAAAGGTTTTCAGGCCCTGCCTAAAGAAAAAGCCATGTGCTCCATCTTGGAAATGGGACTAGAGATGACCGCTCGGGGTTACTCCTTTAAGCCACTAGATCTTTACCGCTCGGACGCCGTTAAATTCCAGATGGATGGGGACTCCTTGCTCCCACCGTTCTCTGCTGTAGGCGGGATTGGCGGAAATGCTGCCGTACAGATCGCAGCAGCTAAAGAAGAGGGAGACTTCCTCTCCATTGAAGACTTTCAGCGCAGGTCCAAAGCATCGAAGACGATTGTTGAGCTATTGACGGGTATGGGCTGCTTCCGTGGTCTTCCAGAATCGAATCAATTGTCCTTATTCTAACTATTGATATTCCAAGGAAAAACCTCCAAGGCTAAGAAGTGGATTTGGAGGTGAACTTCCCTGCCTATTGTAAGGGCTATCTGGTTATGGTATAATTTTTTTTGGCAATAATGTGGATAGTCGTCCGTGTGCAGAGAGTGGGGAAACCCACTCTTTACATTTATAAATCAGATCCCATACCTCTACGGCGTCCCTTGCCGCTCTGATTTGTCCGGTAAACGGCCCCGCCTCCAGAAGTAGTGGAGCGGATAGCCGTTTATACTTGTGCTTCAGGGTTTTTACTGGTACAGGATACGGTAGAGATGATTCTTCCCGCGGGTTGTCGTAATGGTTTTCGCGGACAGGACGATACTCGATTTGAAAGAGTGAAAAGGGGGGCTAGCGTTTGAGCGCAAATATAAAATCCGCCGTTGAAGCGATGACGCTTCAATATCTAGAAGAGAACGGATTCGAACTTGTGGATGTGGAATATGTAAAGGAAGGCAGAAACTACTTCCTACGTGTTTATGTTGATAAAGAAGGCGGCATTGATATTGATGACTGCGGTCGAGTCAGCGAATACATCAGCACCAAACTTGACGAGAATGATCCAATTCCAGACGCTTATTTCTTGGAAGTATCATCACCTGGAGCCGAACGTCCTTTAAAGAAACCACAGGACTATGTGAAGGCGGAAGGCAAACAGGTTTTGGTCACAACACATGAACCCGTTGAAGGATTCAAGGAGTTTGAGGGTAAGCTTATCCGTGTTAGCGATGAGCAGCTTACCATACAAATGGGCAAAAAAGCTTATGATATCCCTCGGGAGAAGGTTGCTCATGCCCGTTTGGCCATCGTATTTTGAATATAAGAAAAGGTCAAGTTTTCTGCTTATACCTTCTTATGTTTAGCAGGTAAACGAACGGTTCGTCATAGGATGCAGACAAACGTTTATCTCTACTTATGATACTTTTGATTAAATGGAAGGGGGAATTAAAAGCGTAATGAATACCGATTTTATTGATGCACTGCATGAAATCGAATCGACCAAGGGCATTAGCAAGGATATTCTAATTGAAGCGATTGAAGCTGCACTTATCTCCGGCTACAAGCGCAATTTCAATGCAGCTCAGAATGTTCGGGTTGATATCAATCGGCTGACAGGATTAATCAAGGTATATGCCCGCAAAACTGTAAGTGAAGAAGTTCTTGATACACGTTTGGAGATTTCTGTAGAAGCGGCTCGCGAGATCAGTGGAGGCTTTCAACTTGGAGATATCGTGGAGATTGAGGTAACCCCACGGGATTTCGGTCGAATTGCTGCACAGACAGCAAAGCAGGTTGTTACACAACGGATCAGAGAAGCGGAACGCGGTTTGATCTACAATGCTTTTATTGAGAAAGAAGAGGATATCGTTACAGGTATCGTCCAGCGTCAGGATACACGAAGCTTGTTCGTCGATCTGGGCAAGGTGGAAGCGGTTCTTCCGCTGACAGAGCTTATGCCGGGAGAGAAATTCAAGCATAACGACCGTATTAAGGCTTATATCACTAAAGTAGAGAATACGACAAAAGGACCACAAATCTTCTTGTCTCGTACTCACCCGGGCTTGTTGAAACGGTTATTCGAGCTCGAAGTGCCGGAAATTTACGATGGAGTTGTAGAAATTCGTTCGGTAGCTCGGGAAGCGGGGCTTCGTTCGAAAATCGCGGTTCACTCTCGTAATCCGGAAGTTGATCCCGTTGGTTCCTGTGTAGGCCCTAAGGGTATTCGTGTGCAGACAATCGTAAATGAACTGCGCGGGGAGAAAATTGACATTGTACGCTGGTCTGACAGTGTGGATGAATATGTGGCTAACGCACTCAGCCCTTCAAAGGTGTTAGAAGTGAATGTATTTGAGAATGAGAAGATGTCCCGTGTTATCGTTCCCGATCATCAACTGTCTCTCGCTATTGGGATTAAGGGTCAGAATGCCCGCCTGGCAGCTAAATTGACAGGTTGGAAAATTGATATCAAGAATGAAACACAAGCAGAGCAGGAATTCGGTCGGCCGAGGTCGCTGGTTGAAGAGACTTCGCAAAACTCTGCAAGCATCGATTAAAACTTGGTTCGGATGGTGATTTCATGAAACAACGAAAAACCCCTTTACGCAAGTGCGTAGTCTGCCAAGAGATGAAACCTAAGAAAGAACTGATCCGTGTTGTTCGAACACCGGAGGCGGATATCCTCATTGATCTGACAGGCAAGAAATCAGGTCGTGGTGCTTACCTATGCGGCAGTCTTAAATGCTTTAAACAGGCTAGTAAAAGCAAAGCTCTTGATCGGGCGCTCAAAGCACCGGTTGGAGTCGAAATTTACCAACGTTTAGAGCAGGAGTTTATCAAGGTGGAAGACGAATTCAACGCAGCAAAATTGGCAGTGGGTGATGAAGATGAATAAACCTACAAACAAATTGTTTAATCGATTGGGATTAGCTATGCGTGCAGGGAAAGTTGTCATGGGGGATTCTGCTGTTCTGGATGCCATCCGGAATGGAGAAGCCAAGCTCGTCCTACTTGCAACTGACGCTTCAGATAATGCCAAGAAAAAATATACCGATAAAAGTAGTTTTTATCATATACCGCTTATGGAATGTGGAACAAGATATGAAATCGGTGCCGGGATTGGCAAGGAGGAACGAGTTGTCGTAGCTATTGTCGACGCTGGTTTCGCCGAACTCATTACCAAAAGCGAGGCAAAACCTTCGGAGGTGGAATGATTTGGATAAACAAGACAACAATAAAGACAAACTCAGAGTATACGAATATGCAAAGTCATTAAATATGAGCAGCAAAGAAATCATCACCATACTAAAAAGACTTGATATATCTGTTAACAATCACATGAGTGTTATGGAGAATCATGCGGTTGGAGCCGTGGAGAAATTCTTTCACGACGTGAAGTCCAATGCAGCAGCTCGTCGTGCGAACGGCGAAGTCGGAACGAGCAAGACTAGCAATCCAGCAACACCAAATCAGCATCAAGGGGAACGACCACTAGTGACTAATCAAGCTTCCGGGCAACAACCACAGCAGAATGCTGATGGAGCAAGTAAAGAAAGCCAGCCTAGCGTAAACAGCGTAAGCACTCCTTCGACGAATCAAGGAGAAAGCTCTACAAGTACGCAGAGCGAGCGTCCAGCAGGACAAAGTACCAGTACACCAAGCAGCCAAGGCAACAGCCAGGGCAGCTATAACCAACGTCCACAAGGCGACCGTGGACCACGTCCAGCAGGCCAAGGTAGTTATAACAATTCCCGTCCGCAAGGCGACCGTGGACCACGTCCAGCAGGCCAAGGCAGCACGGGTCAAGGCGGTCAAGGCAGCTACAGTCAGCGTCCGCAAGGCGACCGTGGACCACGTCCAGCAGGCCAAGGCAGCACGGGTCAAGGCGGTCAAGGCAGCTATAGTCAACGTCCACAGGGAGACCGTGGACCACGTCCAGCAGGTCAAGGCAGCAGTGGTCAGGGTGGCCAAGGCAGTTATAGCCCGCGTCCAGCAGGTCAAGGCAGCAGTGGTCAAGGCGGTCAAGGCAGCTACAGTCCACGTCCACAAGGCGATCGTGGACCTCGTCCAGCGGGTCAAGGCGGCTTTAGCGGTGGCGGTCAAGGTGGTCAACGTCCAGCGGGTCAAGGCGGCTTTAGCGGTGGCGGTCAAGGTGGTCAACGTTCAGGCGGTCAAGGCGGCTTTAGCGGCGGCGGTCAAGGTGGTCAACGTTCAGGCGGTCAAGGCGGCTTTAGCGGTGGCGGTCAAGGTGGCCAACGTCCAGCAGGACAAAGCGGCGGTCAGGGTCAGCGTCCGGCAGCACCAGCAGCAGCCAGCATGACAGCTACAGGTCGTCCTGAGCAAAGACGCAATAAGGATCGCGATAAAGATAAGGTCGTTGCTCCGCGTTCACATGACGCTAGTAGTCGTCCTAATCGCAACCTCGTTGTGCCAGGTGTTGACGAAATGGATGTTAAAGCTAATGAAGGCGCAGCGTTCAAGCGTCCACAAAAGCCCGGTGCAAAGCGTTATGACGCTAGAGGCGGTAGGAATAGAGGCCGCAACCAAGGGAATATCGTTCGCAAAGATAAAGTAGATAATACACCGAAGAAAATTATCGTGCGCGGCTCAATGACCGTGGGTGACATGGCGAAGCTGCTGCATAAGGATCTTTCGGAAGTGATTAAAAAGCTTCTTTCACTTGGGATTATGGCTACAATCAACCAAGAAATTGACTTAGAAACTGTACAACTTCTTGCTACTGAATTTGGTGTAGAAGTGGATCTGAAGATCATGGTGGATGAGGAGAATTTCGAAGCCATCGAAGAGACAGATGAAGATGAAGATTTGGCAGAACGCCCGCCTGTCGTTACGATCATGGGACACGTTGACCATGGTAAGACGACGTTGCTCGATGCTATCCGTGAAACAAGTGTTACAGAGGGCGAAGCTGGAGGAATTACTCAGCATATCGGGGCCTATCAGGTAGAAATTAATAACAAGAAGATCACTTTCCTAGATACTCCTGGTCACGAAGCGTTTACTTCTATGCGTGCACGCGGAGCACAGGTTACGGATATTACTATTCTTGTTGTTGCTGCTGATGATGGGGTTATGCCTCAAACCGTAGAAGCAATTAACCATGCTAAAGCAGCTGGTGTACCGATCATTGTTGCGGTTAACAAGATCGATAAGCCAGGAGCTAATGTGGAAAAAATTAAACAAGAATTGACAGAATACCAACTCGTTCCAGAAGAGTGGGGCGGCGACACCATTTTCGTCAATATTTCTGCGAAGCATCGTACCAATCTTGAAGAATTGCTTGAAATGATTCTTCTCTTGGCTGAAGTTAAAGAGTACAAAGCTAACCCGAATAAACGGGCTAGAGGAACAGTCATCGAGGCTGAGCTAGACAAAGGAAAAGGTCCTGTTGTACGTGTCTTGATCCAGAACGGAACACTTAAAGTGGGAGACAGCTTTATCGCTGGTGTCTGCTTCGGTCGTGTTCGTGCGATGGTAAATGATAAAGGTAAGAAGCTGAAGGAAGCAGGCCCATCTACCCCAGTAGAAATTACAGGTTTGAATGAGGTGCCTCACGCAGGTGATCCATTCCTAGCTTATGAAGACGAACGTAAAGCACGTGATATTGCAGAGACGCGTTCAGCTACTCTACGTTTGTCTGAAATGGGTGCTAACACTCGTGTAACGCTTGATGATTTGTTCAAACATATTCAAGAGGGCGATATCAAGGATCTGTTTGTTATCATTAAAGCAGACGTTCAAGGTTCAGCAGAAGCACTTAAAAGCTCATTGGAAAAAATAGATGTTCAAGGCGCTCGAGTAAAGATTATCCACACGGGTGTCGGTGCTATTACCGAATCCGATATCTCTCTGGCTTCTGCATCTAACGCTATTGTTGTCGGTTTCAACGTTCGTCCAGAGCCACAAGCTAGGCTTGCAGCTGACCAGGAAAAAGTGGATGTGCGCTTGCACCGAATTATCTATAACGTCATCGAAGAGATTGAACAAGCGATGAAGGGCATGCTAGATCCAATCTTCAAAGAAAGCATCATAGGACATGCAGAAATTCGTAGTGTGTTCAAAGTAACCAAGGTTGGAACCATTTCGGGTTGTATGGTTACAGATGGTAAGATTTCTCGCTCAGCAGAAGCGCGTCTAATTCGCAATGGAATTGTTGTGTTTGAGGGTAAGATTGATTCCCTAAAACGTTTCAAGGATGATGCTAAGGATGTTGCACAAGGCTATGAATGTGGGATCACACTTGACAAATTCAACGATGTCAAAGAAGGCGACATTATCGAAGCCTTCGTTATGGAAACCGTAGAGAGGTGATATAGCTATGGCAAAAATTCGCCCCGGTAGAGTAGCGGAAGAATTAAAAAAAGAATTGAGCCAAATTATACAACAGGAATTCAAGGACCCAGGTATTGGTTTTCTTACGATCACAGGTGTCGAAATTACAGGTGATTTATCTGAAGCTAAAGTATATCTTAGTGTTCTTGGTTCCGAAGAACAGAAGGTAACCACACTCCGGGCATTAGCCCGGGGCAAAGGTTTCCTCCGTTCTGAAATCGGTAAACGGATGCGGCTTCGCATTGTTCCCGAGCTGATGTTTAAGTTGGATACCTCGATTGATTATGGTAGTCATATTCAATCCCTGCTTGCCAAGATCAATGATGGGAAGTCTGAGGAATGAGTCTTCTCAGGCTGCCCTTTAATGAACAACTGGCAGAAGCCAGCCGCTTTATCTACGAAGGAGATTTTTTTCTGGTGGTGTCCCACGTCAATCCTGACGGGGACGCCATTAGTTCTACTTTGGCAGTGGGTGAGATGCTTGCCCAACTAGGCAAGCATTTTATTATGATTAATGAGAACAGTATTCCTGAAAAATTCGCTTTTCTTATGGGAAATCGACAAATTATAGATTACAGCTTAAAGCCGGAGCTTCACTTTGAGCGTGTCATTACGGTCGACTGTGCAGATTTTCTCCGTATCGGAGAAGTTCGGGAGCTTTTTGATGCAGGCATTCCGCTGCTAAATATCGATCACCATCCAACGAATGATTACTTTGGAGCTGTCCAACTGATTCAACCAGAAGCTGCAGCTACGGCCGAAATCCTTTATACACTAGCCATGGAAATAGGGACAAGCTGGAGCCCGGAACTAGCCAGCTTTATCTATACGGGATTGCTAACGGATACAGGTGGCTTTCGTTATGCCAACACCACCTCCCATGTTCTGAGAATCGCAGCGGAGATGTTGGAATATGGCGTCTTTGGTCATGAGATTGCAGATAGGCTTCTGGAAAGATTAACGATGCCGCAGGTGCTGCTTGTGCAAAAAGCACTTGTATCGCTTTCTTTTGCGCTTAACGGTCAAGTTTCTTGGTTAAATGTATCTTATGAAGACATTCAGGA
>JACMJI010000251.1 GCA_014380705.1 Gorillibacterium sp.
ATTCACCTGGAGGTCATTTGATCGCGCCAGAAGGAATCGAGCGTGTTGGTGACGTATCCAATGTTGTCTTTACCAACGGGGTTATTGTTCGAGATAATGGAGATGTATTCATTTATTATGCTTCCTCCGACACGCGCTGCCATGTTGCCACGACAACGGTTGATCGCTTGATTGACTATGTTCTTCATACACCGGCAGATCCGCTTCGTTCCTTTGCCTGTGTTGCACAACGTAATGCCCTAATCTCCCGTAATCTTGAGCTTCTTGAGCTTCCTGAATACGAATTTTTTAAAAATTAGGCTTGAAAAAAACCTTAATAACAAGAGAGCATGCGAAACTTATTGTATAGCTCGATAAAAGCTCTAAAAGGTTTCCATTCTCCACACGAATGATCATTTCGTGTAGTGAGGATGGAAACCTTTTCTTTTACATGATACGATAGCGGCAGAAAATGCAACATTATACAGCAGTAGACAACGTTTATGGATAGAGGAGGGAAAGCAATGAGCACAACAACGAAGCTAACGTCTTTTCATAGCCAAGAATGGATCTTGAAATACCTCCAGCCTGCTCAGCGTTGGGAGGAAGCCTTACCGCTTGGTAATGGGCGTTTAGGAGGAATGGTGTTTGGAGGAATTAAACAGGAGCGCATTCAACTTAATGAGGATACGCTCTGGTCCGGTTTTCCCCGGGACACGAATAATTACGAAGCACTTCGCCAGCTGAAAAAAACCCGTGAACTTATTAAGGATCACAGCTATGTGGAAGCTGAACAACAGATTGAAGCCCGGATGCTGGGGGTCGATTGTCAGTCTTACCAACCGCTTGGTGACTTATATGTAGACCACCATTTTGCAGTAGAGGCTCAGTTCTATCGACGTGAACTTGATTTAGACACTGGAATTGCTGCTGTGCGGTTTATGGCGGGGCAAACCGAATTTATCAGGGAAGCTTTCATTAGTGCAACAGATCAGGTGCTTTGCCTTCACTATTCAGTTCTAGGTGACACACAATCTCAAAATGACACAAAATCTCTTGATGACACACCATCTCTAGGTAATAAACCATTAGAACTTGTCATTGCACTTGATTCCCCTCAACGACACCAAGTGAAAACGACAGAGCAGGGAGGACTGGTTTTGTCCGGGCAGTGTCCGACTCATGTTGCCGATAACTATCGTCAGGATCACCCTAAATCTGTACAGTATGAAGATGGACAAGGGATTCATTTTCAGACTCATTTGCGAGTGATTGTCGATGGTAAAGTAATTGTTGATGGAAATGAAGTTGAATTTCTGCAGACGGCGGATTCCATGTCTCAGCTTAAGGTGACGGGTACGAGTACAATCACCATTCTACTGGCAACCGCAACGAGTTTCCGCGGATTTGAGCATACACCCACTCCGGATGAAGAGCGGTTGAAGAATATTTGCACAGACCAGCTTAATCAAGCGACAAAATGGACCTATGATCAATTGCGTAATCGACATATCAGCGAGCACCAAGCCTTATTCCGCCGGGTGGATCTGAACCTAGGTAACAATAAACAAGCCGAGTTACCCACCGATGAACGGTTAATTGCTTACCGAGCAGGAGAGAGCGACCCTGAGCTTGAGGCTTTGTATTTTCAATATGGGCGTTATCTACTCATGGCGTCCTCCCGTCCCGGAACCCAGGCTGCCAATCTGCAAGGCATATGGAATCAACATGTTCAGCCGCCATG
>JACMJI010000252.1 GCA_014380705.1 Gorillibacterium sp.
ATTACCTAGATTACTCAAACAATAGCCGATATTCCCCATAGCCTTCTTCGATAAGCTTACTCTTGGGAACAAATCGCAACGCAGCAGAATTGATGCAATAGCGAAGTCCACCCAATTCCTTAGGACCGTCATCAAAAACATGTCCAAGATGAGAATCCGCTTCCTGGCTGCGTACCTCAGTGCGAACCATAAAATGGGCGTGATCCCCTTTTTCTTTGACGCTTGCCAGCTGTAGTGGTTTTGTAAAGCTTGGCCAGCCGCAGCCTGAATCGAATTTATCCGTTGAACTAAATAGAGGCTCACCAGAGACGATATCCACGTAAATACCTTCTCCATGATAATCATGATATTCGTTGTTAAAGGCTGGCTCGGTAGCGTTGTTCTGTGTTACTTCGTATTGAATCGGAGTCAGCTTCTTCTTGAGCTCCTCCGGGTCTTTGCGGATGGTCCAATTTTCTTCGATAAACCGGTCCCTTCCCGAACCTTTGCGATACTGCTTATAGTGGGCCGGGTTCTTCTTATGAAAATCCTGATGATATTCCTCAGCGGGATAGAAGGTCATGGCGGGAACGATTGGCGTAACGATCGGGTGACTAAAGCGACCACTCTCGTTTAGTTTTACCTTGGATTTCTCAGAGATTAAGCGTTGCTCGTCATTGTAATAGAAAATAGCCGTTCGGTAGGTATCCCCACGATCACAGAATTGACCTTCTGCATCGGTTGGATCAATCTGTTGCCAGAACACCTCAACTAATTTCTCATAGGGAAAAATCGTTGGATCATAGGTGATTTGTACCGCTTCTGTATGACCCGTAGCACCTGCACATACCTGTTTGTAGGTCGGGTTTTCTGTATGTCCGCCTGTATAGCCAGATACAACCGAAATGATTCCCGGTCGTTCCTCAAATGGCGAAACCATGCACCAAAAGCAACCCCCGGCAAACGTTACTTTTTCATATGGACCGCCATTTTCCGGCGTATTTAATTCAGTCATCGCGAGTAGCCTCCATTGGACAATTATGGTCTTCTTCAAAAGTATACCATCAGTCTTAGTCATGCTCAAATGAGTAGAAACTGCGGGAACTCAGAAGAGCTGAAGCTACTCGCTGTTTCAATCCATATTATCGCTTAGCGAAAACCAGCGACCAGGATCTTGCCTTTTGGGAGCAGCAAAATGCTGATAATCGTTACTTTTGGGGTTGTAACGATAATCTGTTCGCCACAAAGAAATGTTTTGGATGATGGAACGAACTGCATAAAGAATGGCATCAACTTCCGCATCCGTCATGATGGGGTGCAAGGATAATCGTACCCAACCTGGCTTCTCTTTGAGGTCGCCACTTTTAATGCGGGCAAGAATTCGTTCCGAGGTCGCTTTATCTAACCCGAACAAGAAATGACCAAAGGTACCCGCACAGGAGCAGCCCCCGCGGGCCTGAATGCCAAAGCGGTCGTTAAGCAGGCGGACAAATAATGGAAAATGAATGAATTCTGCATAGAAGGATACGATCGGCAGCCGTTCTTTCAGATGCCCATCCAACACATGGATGTCCTTAATTTCAGATAGCCCGGACAGCAGCCGATCTACAAGCTCACGCTCTCGCTCTTCCATGGCTTTGATTCCCATTTCGTTTTTTAGGGTTATCGCTAAAGCCACCTTCGCCGCCTGTAAAAATCCTGGTGTACCTCCATCCTCCCGCTCCTCCCGATCCTTTACGTAGATGCAGCCCTTCCAGCGATCGGTCCAGATAACCGTGCCGCCGCCGGGATGATCTGGCGTATAATCAGCAGCGAGCCTGGAATCGAAAACCAACACCCCGCTTGCCCCTGGGCCACCAAGAAATTTATGCGGAGAAAAGTAGATGGCGTCCAACCTCTCCTCTGCTTTTTCTGGATGCATGTCAATCATCGTACAAGGCGCGGATGCCGTCCAATCCACACACACGATTCCTCCATAACGGTGCATGACGGCAGCAAGCTCATGAATAGCAGGCATCACACCTGTTACATTAGAGCAGCTGGTAAAAGCACCGATCTTTCGCGGACGATCCGGATATTGGAGCAGCGCTTCTTCCAGTCTGTCCTTACTTACGCGGCCATCCTCATCCGGCTTTATAATATGAATGTCACAGAGGGTTTCTTGCCAGGATAATTGGTTTGAATGATGCTCCATATGTGTGACAAATACAATGGGCCGCTCCTTCTCCGACAGTTGATCCCGTAAACGCCACCCTGCTGTGCTACGCAACCCCATCAAACGCTGAAGCTTATTTACCGCGGCTGTCATGCCATTGCCACAGAACAGAAGAATATCATGCTCCCCTGCATGGACATGCTCTTTGATCATTCTTTTTGCCTCATGATAGGCCTCCGTCATCGCCGCCCCGGTGGCAGTGGATTCCGTATGGGTGTTGGCAACAAGTGGTGCAAACTCGCGAAGCAGTTTATGCTCAATGGGAAGATAGATCCGACCACTGGCCGCCCAGTCGGCATATCGGATGATTTTCCAGCCGTAAGGGGATCGAAACTGCCGCCCGATACCTGCTACCTTTTGCCGATAAGGTGTGAAATGTTCCTCCAGGCTTCCTTTCCTAAAGGTAGGGTTGCCCTCAACTATGGAGTGAACCATCGCTTACCCCCTCCTTTCGCCTATGCTTCTCCAATGTATGCAGAATGGGCGCATGCGGTTATTATCTTTTTTTGCAATTCGGGTGGAGGCGTTATACTATTTAGTCAAGAGGATAGGCTTCATCTTCCTTTAGCAAGAAAAATTCTAATGGTGGCAGAAATTTGGGAGGGGAATACATGATGTCAGGTACGAATAAGATGCTTAGCGGCGGGGGTGGGTTTCACCACGTGGCCATTAAGGTAGGGGACTTCGATAAGACCATAGCTTTTTATACGGAATTGCTTGGCTTTCAGGCGAGGTTAACCTGGGGAGAAGGGGACGAACGTGGAGCCCTGCTTGATACCGGAGACGGTAATTATCTTGAAGTTTTTGCCGGCGGGGAGAAGGGCATTAAGCCTAAAGGCGGCTTCTTCCATATTGCGTTCCGTACAGATGATGTGGATAGCGCTGTCGAACGAGTTAGGCTTGCTGGCGCAGAAATTACCATAGAACCGAAGGATGTCGTGATCCAAGGGGAAGTAGCAACCCCTATCCGCATCGCTTTCTTCAACGGACCTGATGGCGAAAGTATCGAGTTATTCACCAGTATAGGCGAGAATCAGCTGTAGGTTTTAGCAGGGTGACCCCCTCGTGTAATCGTTAAAGGAAGCTTTGGTATCCTTGAGTAGATAATCGTCAATGGGTAGAAGGCTCTTCCTCACGGAGGAGCCTTTTTACTTCTATCAGACTTCCATGCCGCTTGGGCGGCACCACGGATGAATAGCATAACGTTATGCCAGGGCAGAAAGTATAAATATTAGGTAAGGTTTATTCTGATTCTGCATCGGTAAACGCACTGCCCTACAGGACGCCGATAGGTGTTTATCCTTGGTTGGGG
>JACMJI010000253.1 GCA_014380705.1 Gorillibacterium sp.
AACAACTTCCACCGGCTGATCCGTAGGTTCTGTACTGTTCATCCGCAGTAATCTCTTAATAAGTGGAAAGGCAACTCCTTTGCCTAAAATTTCTTTTTCATGTTCCCTTTGGAACTTCCTATATTCTTCTTCTCCTGATGTTTGGAAGACGGAATCCGATTCTGATAGATCAAATAAAGCACTAGAAGCAATGGCAATCACAAACTTATCTTGGATTTGATATCCCAAATGTCTTCACCCCTTTTTTGCAAAAAAATATCGATGATATCATCACAATCAGATGATCTCATATTAATTTCATCTATTATCGCCTCAGTACAAGAAAAAGCCCGATTGTGGGCTGTGAGAGATTATAGAACTATTATCGTATGTTTTTTATAATAGTTAGCGAATAACTAGTCCATCCTTAACTTGGAAACCTACACAGGACAAATGTTGGGAAGTAACGATCTCATCAGCGCTATAGACATCTCTGAGCTGGTACGGCTCATTTGGCTTTACTAAAACGTATTGCTCTATCGTCACATTCAACGGATCGACAATCCAGTATTCTGGAACGCCAAATTTGGCATAGCTGTAAAGCTTCATGATACGATCTCGTTTAATGCTGGATGGGGATAGGACTTCTACAACTAAATCGGGAGGCCCTATTACAGCATGGATCTCAATGATAGCTTCACGAGAGCGATGAACCATTAATAAATCAGGTTGGCGTGTTTCTCTGTCCGAGAGAATGACGTCGACAGGTGCTAGCAGGATAATATAATCACTAAGGCAAGAATTCGTCAAAGCGCTAAAAATTTGTTGGCTAATGCGTTGATGTGTTGTCGTTGGTGAGGGTTGTAGCTCTAAGATTCCATTTACAATCTCATATTGATTGCCATCCTCAGGCAACCTTAAGTAATCTTCAACCGTCCAACCTGATTCTTTGATCGTCGTCGGAATTTGCTTTTTCTTGTCGTAATCCATCCAAATTCCCTCCTTAATCTCCGCTTTCTCCCATTATAACTTGAGCTATTTAATCTGCCAATCAAAGGAGTCGAGTCGCAAAGTGCTTTGAATAAAATGTCTTTGTCCTTCAAACTGTAGTCATTAGCGGTTGTTCAAGAATGTGGTTTTACGTTTTTGAGTACCCGCCTCAAAACTCACTTTCAGGAGCCTTGTCTTCGTAACCATTCCTGCACTTTCCAAGGTTAACTTCGAGAGTGTGTTGTAATACCAGCAACCGCAAATAGGTGTAAGCCCTAGTTCGTAGCTTCTATTTTTCATCTGTAAAATAATGGATCTCCCAATTCCTTGGCGCCTGTAAGCCTCATTTACAAACATGCCCACACTGGCATGATCGGTCATGATTCTCCCTTTCTCCATAACACCGATGCCCATGAGCAGGGTGCCCTTATAATACACATAGAGTTGCTCCGCTGCTACCATGGGTTCGTGATGCTGGATAAAGTCGCCACAGACCGTTCGGATAGCTTCGATGTCACCGGGGGTCGCAAGACGAAACTCCTCACCTTCTTTAAGACCGGGCTCCGGTAGTGGTACCAGACCGTCCTGGAAAAAATAAGCCTGCTTATCCATTTGAAAGTCCCTGTCCACCACCATACTGAGGAATAATTCATCGCAGGTCGGCACAAAAAGGCTGTCGACCTGCGATTCCTCCAACACCCTGTTAAAAATCTCTTGCGCCTCCCTCTGTGCGCTGCTTCTAAGAAAAAACTGGGTTAACAGCTTACCTTCGTAGACGGCATAATAGCCCGAAATCTCTTCCCCGGCCCGGATCTCAACAAATTTAGAATCCGTGATGTGATCCTCCAGGAAGGAATCGATGGGAGAGGATAAAGACTCTGCGTATTCATTCAACAGCGGCCGCAGATCCGCCATGCTGCTTTTGACATATGAAAACATTGGTTTCGCCTTCTTTGTTTAAGGAATAAACTGCCTCTGACAGTTCAGGGTCTAGCATAACCCAGCATTTAAAACCAAGACCATTGAAAATATGATTATAATTGAAGTGTCCTAAAGCTCGGAAATTAGTTCAATATACCCTTCTACGGTTAGTGAACGGGCAAGGCTTCAGTCTACTTGCCCGATCTCAAGAAATGCCTTAGGGAGTCCATTGGATGATAGAGCAGCATCCATGGACCTGAGAAACGCATAACAACCTTAATTTTTTGACGATAATCCTGTTTGTAACAATGGATAGTGCATGCGGTACAAGCCGTTTTCTCTTCCCCGAATGGGCAGACGGATAGTCTATTCCTAGCATAATCATTTAAGTCCTGACATTCCTCGCAGAGCACTTTTTGATGGTGTTTTTTCCTGCAATATATACGAATCATTTTTGAAACCATTTCTTGTTCTCTTTGAATTTTAGGTCCATTCTTCAATTGCTTTTTCACTTCTCTCCGGTTCAAGGGCTTCCTATTCCTTAATTTAGACCAAGTGTCACTGATGTTGACGTATGAATTTCATGGAACAACTCTACATTTTCCGATAGCAAGACGCCGTAGGAAGGTATCATCTCTTTAATTTTTGGTTCCCACTCTTTCAAATGCTGAGGGAAGCATTTCTCAATAACCTCAAGCATAACGTGAACAGCCGTAGATGCACCTGGAGAAGCTCCTAGTAATGCCGCAATCGAGCCATCAGCAGCACAAATAACCTCGGTACCAAATTGAAGTGTACCTTTCCCCCCAGCTTTAGTATCTTTGATAACTTGCACACGTTGACCCGCTACTACTAAATCCCAATCCTCAGCTTTGGCGTTCGGGATAAACTGTCGCAACTCTTCCATGCGTTTTTCCTTTGATAACATAACTTGCCCGATCAGGTATTTTGTCAATGAAATGTTCTTGGCACCAGCCGCCAACATCGTTAGGAAATTATTCGGTTTTACGGAAGTAACCAAATCAAAGATGGATCCGGTTTTTAAAAACTTTGGTGAGAATCCGGCAAACGGTCCAAATAGCAACGACTTTTTATTGTCGATAAATCTAGTGTCTAGATGCGGAACAGACATTGGAGGAGCTCCAATCTTAGCCTTGCCGTATACTTTTGAGTGATGTTGCGCGATAACATTCGGATTATTACACACCATAAATAGTCCGCTTACCGGGAATCCCCCAATGTGTTTTCCTTCGGGAATACCGGAATTTTGCAGTAAATGCAAGCTTCCTCCCCCGCCTCCGATAAAGACAAATTTAGCAG
>JACMJI010000254.1 GCA_014380705.1 Gorillibacterium sp.
CGGATCGCCAGGTCTTTTTATTGTTATAGAGATTTCAGGGACCGCTGATGCCCGGACCGCTTGACGCTTAATAGCGATCATTTTGATCGCTATTTGGCGTCAAGCGGCCCCAGTGCTCATTTTAGCGCTCAAAATGAGCGCTAAATTTACCTCTCGCAGCCGCTAATGCTGGGTCACATGGGACCCTAAAAAATTTAACCCTTCTAAGATAAAAAGTAAGGATATCGCCTGTCGACGTTCTTGGCCCCGCGCATAAACAGATGCGGAATCAAAAAAACTCAATAATAAACTCTACAATTTAGGCATAGATTCAGATATAAAATAAGACCACACTCCATTTAGCCAAATCGGCTTAGGAAATGCGATCTTTTCAAAATTTGTGGTGAAGGCAAGTCTTATTTCTCTGTTAATCTCCAGTATCTATGCTCCTACTTGTTCTTCATACTTGTTCTTGCAGATATAGTCCCTACCGCCTAGTCCTCTTCATACTCATTCTTGCAAGTAAAATCCCTACTGCGATAATGACGGCCCCGAGCAGATACATGGGCAGTTTACTTGTTTCTCCTGTAGTGGGGAGCAAGTCTATTGGAACCTCTTCATTGACAACCGGGCTACTACCTGGAACAATTGGCTGCCCAAGGGGAACTTGACTATCATCCACCTCTACCGTTTCATCTGTAGGTGCTTGTATAGGTGTTGGTGTAGGATCCGGCGATCTCAAAGGTGTAGCTATTGATTTTGGAGATGGGAAGTTCGATGCGGGCCCTATAGCAAAATTTATAGAATTCTCAATTATAGAGTTCCAAATACTACCTTGGAATAGATCATTTTTTAGCTGGCCGGAGCCCATAAAAGACTTTGCAATGAGCATTCCATCAAGCTCAGCGCCACTAAAGAATACATCTGCCTGTGGAGCCAGTATGGACCCCTGAAAAGTCGTATTGCTAATGGTAATGGATGTTGCGTCGTAAAAGTTGAATAGTATTCGATTGGGCTTGGCATCACCTATATGCAGGTTTTGTATACTTATATTGGTCCCGCTCACGTTAACGATTAAAGTGGACGTTTCTGGAACCTGGATGCGTAATCCACTTGCATTCGCTAAATCTGAAGCACTAAGCTGGATAACATTGAAGGGCTCGGTTGCCTTCAATAGAAGTTCACCCGCTTCGTATTCAGCGTTTTCTGTGTAGGAATAATAGGATAGCTTTGAAGAGAGTGCAAGCAGATTCTGTCGTTCCATTACGAAATCAATAGGGGTTCCTTGGATGACTGCTTCACTGTATGTAGCATTTGTCACGGATAATTCTCCTCCATATATCGCCGAACCATAGAGGATTCCATTCGCAAGGGTAAGGTTTTGACCGGAGATGAGGACATCACCACTCGTTGACCTTTTGAACGCACCACCAACCTCGTATTCTACTAGACGAATATTGCCGCTTGCTGCTAACCGTCCAGAAATCTGCCCATTAGACTGCGTGAAGTCACCTAGAATAAAAGCATTAAAGTGTCCGGCAATTCCCAGTTCTGGTGTCAAGGTATAGGGTACCACCTCCTCAGCAGCTGTTGCCTCTAAATGAAACGTAAACAAAACAATTAGTACGAGCAACAGCGAAGCATGCATGCGACTTTTCCTCAACAATATCCCCTCCTAAAGGTCCCATTCCTTCGATACTAACCATTGCGTTATGGCCCTGTTCTCCATTACACAGTTACCTATATATATCCAATAGTTTGTTAGCCTAAACGAACTAAGTCTACTCTTAGAGAGTATTTATTTAGTAAAGGAAAATTAAAAACTATAGCGTTGAAATTTGCATGCTTCGGCACTCTTAAATGGGCACTTAGGAGTCCTCTCGCCTGCATTCACCGACGCCGAATCAGAAATCGTTATTCATTCTGATATAGCAAGGAAAGCATCGATGACAACAGCATAGCAGAACCTAAAAAGATCGCACTCCATTGGCCAAATTGGCGTTGGAAATGCGATCTTTATTGTTAGGGGTTATCATGTTAGGGGTTAGGTTAGCACCCCGATGATGGCTAGGATAAAGACGAAACTCTTTTTCACGATAAAGACCTCTTGTTTCCTCATATCATCTTATTCCCATGGATAACTGGTTAGCAGGTGTCCGGCAAATTTCTTGCTTTCCTCTCTTCGTTGCTTTCGCAGCTGTGCCCGTTGCTCTCCTGTTTCAAATAAAACCTGTTCTTCCTGCGATTCAGGAACGACCTGTGGAACTGGAATCGGTCGATTACTGTCATCCAAGGCGACAAAAGTAAGGAACGATGTTGCTGCGATCCTGCGTGCTCCCGTCATCAAATCCTCGGTAATCACCTTAACGAACACTTCCATTGAGCTTCGTCCTGTCCTCGTGACAAATGACTCCAAAGAAACTGAATCTGTCATCCGAATGGGATATAGAAAATCGATTGAATCAGCCGAAGCGGTAACATGGGTTGCCCGACAAAGCTTGGCTGCAGAGATGGATGCAATATCATCGATATAAGACATTAACTTCCCACCAAATAACGTATCGTGGTTGTTGACATCGAAGGGAAACACCCGGGAGACTTTGTAACAGCGCGTTTCCTTCACATATTTAAAATCCATGGCAATTACCTACTTTCTTTATTAAAAAGCAATAATTTTTCTAATTATACCCCAAAGTATGGGGTGCGTATATTCTCAAGGCAAGCTTGTTCTGTTATAGTAAATAATGACAAATGAAACTTGAAATGGAGGAGTTGTGGTGAAAGATACCGGTATCATCCGCAGCTTGGACAGTCTTGGACGTATTGTTATCCCTACTGAAATCCGCGCGACCCGCAATATCGAAATTGGTGACCCGATGGAATTTTTTATCTCTAACAATAATACGATAGTTATTCGTAAGTACAGATCAAATGAATGCACATTTTGCAGGTCAATGGAGAATGTAACCTACTACCATGAACAATTTATTTGCATGTCCTGCTTGGATGAATTGAAGCACTCTTTGTTTGAGGCGCCTCCAGCCCTCATCTCAAAGCAGAGAAAACCACATGTTGCGGACAACTACACAAAAAAGACGAATGAAATGCTCATGCGAGTAAAACAAGCCTTTCTGGAAACTCCTGATGTCAGTCAGAAGGAGTTAGCTAACCGATTAGGGATTAGCCAAGGCCGCATTAGCCAGCTCAAGAAGGAGCTCAGTCGACTAGGCTAACCATTAACGCTTACGTTTCATGTTCTAAATGCAACTAGACCTGCCTGCGGTTATACCATGCGTATACACAAGGATAAACGCCTGTCGGCATCCCGGCCCGTGCGTTTACCGATGCGGAATCAGAATGAACCTTATCTAATATTTTATACATTCTGATAGAGTAAGAAATAGCGAGGCGTGATGCTATCCATCAAGGACAGCATCACGCCTCGATATTTCTTTTTTTAAATCTTACTCTGTTAATCGTTTAAGTCGTGTATTATCAAGCTCAGCTTCGCCTTCATGCTTTCCCTTTACATGGCTGTACCAGCGCCAAACATCGCGAATCTGCCTCTCGTCTATGCAGGAAACAACTTTATTCTCATTAAGCAGATTGGTTGCAGTCAATGTAAGCAATCTTTTCCGACGTTGAAAGGTTGTGCCGCTTACAATCATAGCTACAATCTGCGGTTTGCGGATATAACTTGTATAACGTGCGAACAATCGTACTCGAGTGGTCAATTGACCACTACGAAGTGTCATGCCTTCGTCAAGAAAACGAAATAGGCACCATAACAGGACTAGCGGGAGCAAGCAGAGTGACCAGAGCGCAAATGCCCCAATAACGATAAATAATGTCCCACAGATCAATAATGCAATGGTCATTTCAATCCGTATAAAATAGAGGAACGCGCGTCTAGGCGGCCGAGACTCAATCTCTTCCACTCGAAAAAGCGGAATAAACGCTCCCAGTACCTCCGGCAGGTCGGTAACTTTTACGAAAGGATGCAGCACAATCTTCTCCTGCTTCATGGAGGATAATACGCTTAACTCTACCTTGGCGTATCCAAATAGCTGACGAATTACTCCTTCCTGAATCGTAACTGCCTGTATCCGATCCACCGGAAATTGGTGCATTTTCTTCTCTAGCAGACCGTAGGAAACGGTTAATCCCCTTCCCCTCCGTGCTACTGAGAATCCGTAATATTTGAGAACATAGAGTGCAGCAGATAAAAACCAGGAGAAGAGGACAATAATCAGCGACCATACGAGAATCGATAGGTAACTTGGAACTAGGCTTGCTGCACCCTCATAGACCGAATCATAGAGCCAATTTGGAATAAAGTCATCTGCAAAGGAGTAGATTCCGGCAAAAAAAGCAATAACCAGTCCAACATTGATGGTCGACATCGCTGCAAAAGCCAACTGTTTGGCACTAAAACCAAGGACTGCCGTTTCCTTTTCGCCATTCGTGTCGTCCTCTGCAAGCAGTGATACCAAGGCCTCACTCTTCGGAGGGGAAAACTTAGCTTTACTCTCATGGGTAACTGCCCCGTTTTCCTCCATTTGGGTAATGCCTTGCGCTTCTTTGCCTGCAGAGCCAGGCCTAGGATCCCTGCGCAGCATTTCCTTTAGACGCTCCGCCGCTTCCAGCGACAGGGAAGGTAGAACGCCATCAGAATCTGTTTTCCCGCCAGGCGTTTCTATTTTGACTTGAGCGATGCCCAGAATTCTTTGAAGAAAGGACTGTTCAATATTTACCGAATGAATCCGTCCGAAATAAAGGCTCAACTCGTCTCGAAACCATATTCCTTTGCGAATGACAAGTCTATCCGCCTCCAAGGTATAGGTAAAGCGTCTCCATCCCGCCAATCCTACGGTCATAATGAACAACCCCGTAAGAAGAAAAAATCCAAGCACGAACCAGCCGATCCCCCACTCCTTAACTTTATTTATACCAACGATAAGAAGCAGAGGGAATAACCCCTTTAATGTTTTTGTGACCGAAAATACGATATAAAACGGGTGCAAACGGCGCTGCTCATTCATCATCATCGGCCACCTTAGCGAGAGTTCCGATCCGCCATTTGATCTCTTCTGCATTCTCGCGAGTTAAACCTACAATTCTATGTGTCGTTGCTGCTGTAACTACGGATATATCGGCCAAACCATAAGCTCTTAATAGAGGACCGCTTTCAAGCTCCACATGTTGAACCCGGACCATGGGGACGAGAACATTACGAACAAAGATGAAGCCTGTGCGAATTTCCAATTCTTCATCAAATACGTCAAAAGCAAACCAACGAGATCTGATCTTGGGGAACGTAAAGGTATACAAGAACCCTGTCACTGCGAACAATCCGGCAGAAATCCACCCAGGGTATAATGCCCAACCCTTACTAATGGCAATGAGTAGATAGATAATCGTTAATCCAAATAGTCCTGCATGTATTATCAACGACCGAATAAGTGCAACCTTCAAATAATTAGGGTGATGTCTTTGGGTAAGGTCTCTGTCCATTCTAACTCCCTCACTTACGAACTGTTTTTTAACCTTATACGAAAAAAAATTTTTAGCGTTCCATATGCTTATTTTAGGTTTAGTATGGTACCGTTAAATGGTATGATATAGAAAGCGAATAAATAATTGATCCTTAAGCTGGCTAGATGTTACGAAACGAGAAGGGGCAATAAATATGGATGTAAAAATCATTACAGACAGCGCAGCGGATATGCCTGGGGACATCACCCGACAATACGACATCGATGTCATCCCTTTGCAAGTCATCGAAGGTGAGACCGTGTATTTGGACAACGTTACCTTAGACCCCATGGATTTATTTAAGGGAATGAGAGCAGGAACAGTATACAAAACCTCTCAGCCTGCCTATCAGAGTATTGTTGACTTATTTACCCACTACGCCACGCAGGGTCGAAGCTGTTTATATCCAGCGTTCTCATCTGAACTTTCAGGAACATACCAGACTGCTGTTATGGCTATGAATGATGTGCTTGAAGAATATCCTGATTTCGATATTGATATTATCAATACGAAATGTGCCTCTTTTGGCGAAGGTCTAGTCACATATAAAATTGCACAATTAGCTAAAATGGGCAAAACCAAGGCTGAGCTGATCGATGCCACTAACTTTTATGCTGCTCATATGGAGCATATTTTTACAGTGGACGACCTGGAATACCTGCTTCGTGGGGGAAGGGTCAGCCCTATAGCTGCATTTATCGGCGGCATTCTTAACATCAAGCCGATTCTAGACGTCGAGAACGGTAAGCTGGTCCCGATTGAGAAGATTCGTGGTCGTAAGAAGGTATTCCTGCGGATTATTGAGATTATGCGGGAGCGCGGCTATCAACTGGAGAACCAGACCATCGGAATCAGTCATGGAGATGACCTTGAAGCAGCCGAGCAAATGGCCAGCATGATCAGGGAAGCCTTCGGTACGAAAGAAATTATTATCTCAATGATTGGTTCGTCTGTTGGAGCTCATTCGGGTCCGGGAACACTTGCCATCTTCTTCTTGAATCAAGAAATGACCCAAGCATAGCCCAATATTAAGGAAAAAGGAAAACCTGGCGGACCCGCCGGGTTTTTCACTATTGAACAAATAGCGATCATTTTGATCGCTATTATGGTCGGCGCGGCCCCGCTTATGCCCGGGCTAAGCGTAATAGCGCTCAAAATATGATCGCTAAATCCACCAAAAGCAGCCGCTTATGCCCGGGCTAAGCGTAATAGCGCAAATATCATGGCCTAACGGTCAACTATTGTAAGAAAACCGCCATGACTCTAGGGAAGGATTCCCTCGACCCATGGCGGTTCGTTGTAGTTCTCCAAAATTTCAATCAAGCTATTCCTCGGTTGGCGTCTCTTCGATCTCAAGCAATCGGAGTGCTTCACCATCGGGTACCGGTCTGCTAAAGAAAAAGCCTTGAACCTTGTCACACCCTGCTTCCCTAAGGTAATCAAGCTGCTCCACCGTCTCAATTCCTTCTGCAACAACCTCAAGGTTCAATTGATGCCCAAGCGCAATGATCGTATCTGTAAGCGACCTATTCTGTGAGATATCAGGTATGCTATCGATAAATACTTTATCAATTTTAAGCACGGTGATTGGCAGCAGCTTCAAATAACTAAGAGAAGAATACCCAGTCCCAAAGTCATCCAGAGCAATTCGAACACCCCTGTATCTTAATATCTCTAGTTTAGCAACGATACTCTCAAAGGATTCCATAAAGATTGATTCTGTAATCTCCAGCTCCAAAAATTCTGGAGAAAGTCGTTCCCTGTCAAGGGTCCGCATGATCATGGGAACAAAATCGTCCTGAACGAGTTGGACCACGGAAATATTAACCGCAATGCGGCAATTGGAATGACCACTACGGTGCAGCTTTCCAACAAAGGTACAGGCCGTTTGCAACACCCATTCTCCGATTGGAATGATCATCCGGCAGTCCTCGGCAATTTTAATAAAACTATAAGGAGACATCATACCAAGCTCCGGACTTTCCCAACGCAGTAAAGCTTCAAAACCGGCAATTTGGCCAGTCTTTAAATCTAATTGCGGCTGATAGTGGAGCAGAAACTCTTGGTTCTTCAGCGCGTTACGTAGAAGCTTCTCAATATTCATGCGATTATTAAACGCATTTTGCATCGATTTTGTATAGACGGTATAGTTGGCCTTTCCTGATTCCTTTGACTTATACATCGCTACATCTGCGGTTTTTAGCAGCTCCTCTGCGTTGGTTCCATCCTCTGGATAATAGGCAATCCCCACACTCGTAGTCACATGAAGATGACTCTCATTAACATGGAACGGCTCTTTAAATTGATCCAAGAGGACCTGTGCCAGTTCGACTGCATTCTTCTTCCCCTTAATATCTGGAAGGAAAATAACAAATTCGTCTCCTCCCAAACGATAGACCACTCCCCGACTACCTACAATGGAAACGAGTCGTTTACTTGCTTCATAAATCAGTGAGTCCCCAAATTTATGTCCAAGTGTATCATTAATATACTTAAAATTATCCAAATCAGCGAAAATCAGTGCGGCTAAATCCTCAGACTGGTTGAACCTAGCTTCCATTGTCTCTAGTAAAGATAACCGGTTAGGTAATTTGCTAAGAGAATCATAGTATGCAAGATGACGCAGCTTCTCCTGGTATTCCTTTGAATCGTTGATGTTGGTATTAGTTCCAGCAAATTGAATGATGTCTCCTGAATCATTGTATAGGGCCTTTCCCCGACCCAGGAACCAGTGATAAACACCTGAGCCCATTAAGAGGCGATATTCGCACTGGTAATGCTCTGTTTGCCCGCTTTTATGCAGGTCAATAGCCGTGTGTACGCGGTCATGATCGTCTGGATGGAGAATATCGAAGAACGTCAAGAGCGACGTTGCTTCATAACCTAACTGTTCATACCAGCGAGAGGAGTAATATTTCGTACCATTAATATAGTCCGTTTCCCATATTCCATCGTGCGAGGCTTCTGTAATCAAACGATAACGTTGACGACTCTTCCGCAGATTACTCTCCTTCTCGGATAGCTGATCATACTGCTTAACCAGTTCCTCCTGAGTAGCTGCAATCGCCCGATAGCTGCTTTCCAGATCAATTTCGTATTGCTTCTTATCTGTTATGTTAATCATTGACCCCGCAAAATGCACCGTCTTACCGCTTCTGCTAAGTGCCGCTTTACCTCTTGCCTGAAACCATAGGTAATTACCATTCTTGGTTCGCAACCGATATTCACTATAATAAAACGGAATTTCTCCTGACATATGGGCCTGACGCGCTTGCTCAGCCATGGTCGCATCATCCGGATGAATAACAGATTTCCAAGCACCCGTAGATTCGTTGAGCTCATTCTTCTCATAGCCTGTAAGCTCATAGAACCGATCCGAGAAGAAATATAAATTGTTCGTAACATCATAATCCCAGACAACGGCGTCTGACCCCTCAAGTGCAAGTCGAAAACGCTCTTCACTTCGTGCTAGTTCCTTCTGATGAAACAGTAGCTCATCATACTGATCTTTAAGTTCTTCTTCTGTTGAGGTCAATTCCTCGTATGCAGCCTCTAGATCACGGTAGCTTTCCGTCAGTTTGTTCTCGTCATTCTTGCGGTCTGTGATATCGAACCCGATTAATACCACGATCTCTGGATTCCCATCCAAACCATGAACAATTGAGGTGCGAAAAAGGAAGAACTGCTCCCCTAGCTTCTCTATCAAATTCTTTTCGATATTATCGTGTAAATTTTTAACACGTCCATCGTTAAGCAGCTCAACCATAAATGGAAAGTTTTTGTTTACCTGTTCGACTTCATCATATTTAACACCTATTATCTCATCTTCCCTAAGCCCCGTTACCTGCTCAGCAACTGAATTGAAACGAATGGTTGTTTTATCTGTTTTTACCGCCCAAATAAATATTTTACTATGATAGAGAATACTCCCGGAAAATTCCTTTTCACCACGAATCACTCTTTTTAAGAAGCTTATGTATAGTTTAAGCATCAAGTAGCTTAGAATAACTAATACAATAGCACTTATGGCGATGATGGCCTGTTTTTTGCGTAAGGAAGACTTGTACATTTCGGAGTGGGTATAAAAGTACTTCTCGTGTAATTCCTCGTAAATACCTGTACTTTTTAAATAATCAATTCTTTTATTGATATAATCGACAAGCTGTGGAGCTGATTTACTAATACCGTAGCCGACATCAAGGGGATACAAATTATTGATCTGCCGAACAATTTCACCTGTCATTCCTTTATCGATAATTAGATAATTAACAACCTCTTGATTCTCAAAAAGCAGATCAATATCCCCACGGTCAAGCGCATTTAAAGCATCCTCGACAGTATTATAGGTTTTGTAGTTGTTATGCTTTAGTTGAGACTTTAAAATATCCTCGGAATATTGACCCTTGCCCACCCCAACGATGTAATTCCCAATATTATCCAATTTCACTTTTCCCGCAAATTGTTTCTTCGAGTAGAGCCCGGTAAACGTTTGGAATATAGGCTTTGAAAAAAGGATATCCTTACGGCGTTCCTCACTGATAACCATCATACCGCTCGTATCTATCTGCCCATGGATTAAATCATCATAAACCTCAGCCCAATTGCTCTTAGTAAACTGAATGGTATACTCTCGTTTATCAAAAATCATATTCGTTAGTTCAATATCGAAACCGGTGAGCAGACCATTTTGTGTGAACTTATAGGGAGGGTATCCTTCCTCAGACTCGTAAAGAACTTGCTCCTTCTCTGCATAACAGCTCCAAGGTGAAATGAGAAATAGGACTATGAGCAGTAAAAGAGCGGACATGACCCGTTTCATCATTCTTTTTCATCCCTTTCATCGAAGCTGAACGTTTAAGCATCTGCAAAAAACTCGCAAATAAGTTTTGCCTATGCTCCTCTCTGTCGAATTCGACAGGCTTCAATCTTTTCCCTTCATTTTCTGATAAAAAAATCACTTAAATTTAATTCTTGAAAATAATGACATCCCGAGGTAGCTAATAAATGTAATGAAGAAGAAAAGCCAGCAAAATGACCACATATGCGTTAGCTGTCCTGGGTCCCCAAACAGGTGCTTCAATTC
>JACMJI010000255.1 GCA_014380705.1 Gorillibacterium sp.
AGTAGCGGCCATTGCGGCGACCAAATTGCCCACTTTCGTGTTTTTCCAAAGTAAAGCTCTTGATCACCGGCATACCATTGACGTGCTCATAAAGGTACCCTTGCATCTCCGCAAGCGCTTGAGAACGCGACTTTGTGAGCATACGCAGACGTTTGTAGAGGGTTTTTACCGAGACCGCATAGAATGGAAAAATAGCAATAGCCACCAGCGTCAAGCCAAAATCCATATGGAACATGAAACCAGCTGCGATGAGCAGAGTGAACATATCCAGCCAGATGTTCATCATTCCGGTTTCTACTAGGCTTTTCGTCTGTTCGGCATCATTAATCATCCTTGAGATGATCTCACCCGTCTTGTGATTATGGTAGTAACGCAGTGACAGCTTCTGAATGTGACCATACAAATGGGCACGAAGGTCATAGAGAATCTTACTTGTCGTCTGCTGGGCAAAATACTGCCGGAAATACTCCACTGGAGCACGAACGACCACAAACAGGACAAAAGCTCCCGCCAAAATTCGCAGCAGCATTTGCGTTTTCTCTAGAACCGGCTGGCTCCCCGTCAACAGGTTATCCACCACATATTTCATGATTAGCGGAAGGGTGAGCGGAATACTAAACTTCACCATGCCAATCAGAACCGTTATCATGACTAGCTTCCAGTACGGCTTGACAAAAAATAGATAAGAACGAAAAGATGAACGCTTCTTTATCTTAAGAATATCTTGCTTCATCCTGCTATACGAGGATTGCGGGTCATTTGCATCCTTAACCTTCCTATTATGTTCTCCGTTCCAGCCTATTATATCATGTTGAGTAAGTAGAAACGGTATCGCCATCCTAAATGGAAGTTTCTCTTACTCGAAAAGACATAAGAATCATAGATTTCCTCCCACTCATATGACCATGCAAAAAAAGACCCTGCACCCTTCCTTTCCGTACCACGGGTGAAACCGTATGGGCACGAATCGGAGCTGTAGAATCTCTATTGTAGGTCGTATTTCGTTTATGGTTGGATTTCTCCCTTGCGGATTTGCTCAGCCAGCTTGCGTCCTGTGGGGGTTTGTGCCAATCCGCCTTGTGCCGTCTCACGGTGTTCGCTTGGCATTTTTGCACCAACCTCCAGCATCACACCGATCACTTCGTCGGAGGGAATGATACTTCGGACACCAGCAAGCGCCATGTCTGCAGCGGCCAGAGCATTAACAGCACCAAGGCCATTGCGAATAATACACGGGATTTCAACAAGTCCTGCCACCGGATCACATATAAGCCCAAGCGTATTCTTGAGTGCAATGCCAACTGCATGTATCGCTTGCTCGGCCGACCCGCCCCGCAACTCAACAAGTGCACCTGCAGCCATGCCGATCGCGGAGCCAACCTCTGCTTGGCAGCCACCTTCAGCACCGGAAATGAAGGAATGATTAGCGATCACATATCCAATCGCTCCAGCCGTAAATAATCCATCCACCAATCGACTGTCATCCCAGCCAAACCGCTCTTGGGAACTGACGAACACACCTGGGATAATGCCGCACGCTCCCGCTGTTGGTGTTGCAACAATACGCCCCATGGAGGCATTTACTTCGGATACAGCAAGGGAATAAGCCATTGCCTTGCCTGCCCAACCATCAAGGGAGGATTGCCCTTGCTCCACATGGGTTGCAACTCGCTTTGCGTCCCCTCCAGTCAGCCCGCTTCGTGAGGTTACGTCCTGTGTCAGACCGCGATGAACAGCTTCTTTCATCACGTGATAGTAGCTTGCCATCTCTTCAATGACCTGTTCTGTTGATTTGCCGCTTTCCAGTGCCTGTTCCCCAATCATTAGTTTAGCAATCGTTGTTGATTGCGTACGGCAAAGCTCACTAAGCTCAGCAAGTGTCGAAAATTGCATATAATCTGTCAGCTCCTTGAAGTCAGGTCCAGTAATCGAATATCCGTAATATTGGGCAATTGACGAAGCTCCTCAACCAAAGAGGCCTTTGGCCTGCGGTCAATTTCTAAAACCGTCATAGCCTCACCGTTACGAGACTTACGGTCTACGTTCATAAAGCCGATATTAAGTTCGGCGTCGCTAAGTGCTTTTGTAAGCGAGGCTAGCACACCGATTCGGTCCTCATGCGTGATCACAAGCGTCGGGTACAAGCCGGAACAGCTTGCGTCAAACCCATTCATCATGTGAATCTCAACATTGCCCCCACCGATAGAAGCTCCTGCTAAGCTGGCAACCGAGCCTTCACTCCACATTTCAAGCTTAACGAAATTCGGATGAGGGCAAACACCAGCCCCCTCCCTGAATGTAACCGTCATCCCTGCCCGCTCTGCTTCTTGACAAGCATCGGGCAACCTTGCATCATCTGTTGTAAAATCAAGCAGACCACCCATTAGGGCAAGATCTGTACCATGCCCTTTATAGGTTTCCGCAAACGAGCCATATAATGTAATCAGAACCCTTTTTGGCTGATCCCTTAACAGTTGACGAGCGAGTCGTCCTAGCCTTGCCGCACCCGCTGTATGGGAACTTGAAGGCCCAACCATAACCGGACCAATAATGGAAAATACATCTTTAAAACGCAAAACTGCGCCTCCTCTGTATCATTGAATTAACCTAAAACTTTAAGTATCAAGAAAAGTTTTGTGTAAGTTAACATGATTAACGTTACTAGCCCGTTAGAATCAAGCGCCAATCAACCAAAAGCTTACGCTCCATTGTAGTCCACAATCTAGGAAGCATACAAGTCAATCGTTTGCCAAGCAGGCCTAGATTTGCGATAATTCACACAAAACGTTGTTTTTCATAGAAATGAGGTGGAAGTCCTTTGTCGATGACCCATTTAACACCATATAAACTCCTATTTATCGGTTCGTATGCTGATACATCGGAGCCCGGCGTATACATTTGTCAATATCACGAGCTTACTGGGGAACTGCAGCTACTGGATATGGTTTCCGGATTACGAAATCCAACCTTTCTTGATGTAGACGCGGAAGCTGAGCGACTATACGTCCTGATGGAGGAGCAAGATGCAGCCGGGAAACGCTATGGAGCTGTGGCAGCTTTTGAAATTAACCTCTGCAGTGGTACATTAGTCCTCCTCAATAAAATAGCAACACTGCCTTCTCCCACCTGCCATTTAACACTCGACAAAGCCCGACGTTTCCTGATCACAGCAAGCTATCATGGAGGCATGGTCGGTTTATCCCCCATTTTGGCAGATGGACGTATAGGCGAGACACTCGACAGTCATCAACACGTGGGGTCAAGTTTACTTCCGGCTCAATGCCAGGCTCGATGTCATTCCGCAACCCTTGACGCAAGTAATCAGTTTGCCATTGTCTGTGATCTAGGGTTGGACAAAATCATCAGCTATCAATTGGATTCCCAATCGGGCAGACTTGTTCCTCGAAGCGAAGCTAAGCTCAACCCTGGCTCAGGACCGCGGCATTTTGTTTTCCATCCCTATTTGCCTTTTGCCTATGTGATCAATGAGCTGAATTCAACCATTACCGGGTTTACTTATGCGGAAGAAACAGGAGAACTAACGGAAATTCAGACTATTTCTACCTTACCGGCAACCTACTCGGAGGATAATGCCTGTGCAGACATTCATATTTCGCCGGATGGACGTTATCTCTATGGCTCCAATCGCGGGCATGACAGCCTAGCTGTTTATGCGGTTGACTCAACAGCGGGAACCCTCACCATAGTGGAGTATGCTCCTACTTTGGGTGGGCATCCACGTAATTTCGCGCTGTCCCGTGATGGTCGCTTCGTATGGGTAGCGAATCGGGATTCCAATCATGTCGTGACCTTTAGCCGTGATGCGGAGACAGGCAAGCTGTTACCGACAGGTTATGAGCTCAGTATTGCGAAACCCGTGTGTATTCGGTTTATGTAAAGGGTTCAAACAAGAGAACCTCCTACCCACCCTGGTTAGTGGTTTAGAAGGCTCTCTCGAACATCAGGGATAAAACATTTACAGTGACCATTCTTCATTCAGAAGAATGTACAACTCAACGAGAAACTGCTCAGCAGTGATCAAAGAGTTATTCGGTCTGATCTCCAGCTTCAGACCAAGTCTATTGGCAATTTCCCGGGCAATTTCGTAGCGTCTATGTTCCTCCAGTGAAGGAATCCGTTCCACAAAGGTTGATAATAACACCCAATCCTCCCGTGTAACTTTCCCTTTGGCCTCATCAGATAAATACAAGGTTAGATTCTCGTGAAATTTTCCCTTATGCAACCATTTGTTCACACGCTTGAGATTCATCCTACGCTCATGCTGCATGTCGCAGATCACTAATGTCCCCGCAGCTAGATCACCCAGTCGCTTATCCGTCGAATTGAAAAACATCCATGCAGCCCCCAGAAAGTAAAAGCTAGGCAGGAAATCAATCAATCTAAAAAAATTGCGAATGATGGAAGCTACAAACGTGATCGGCTGCCCATTCTCCTGAACGACTCGCAGTCCCGTCCATTTTTTGCCGAATGTCTGACCTGATTTGTAGTATTCCATCCATACATAATAGCCGCCAATCATTAGTGCCGCCAATATAATTAAGAAGGCCAGAACATAATCATTGATGCCATCACTTACTTGAGCCCCAACAAGGAGCATTAACAGTCCAATAACTAAGCTTATTCCGGTGAATATTGCTAGCAGGAAGAGACTGTCCAAAAGTAACGCAACCGCTCTTCTACCAAGCCCGGCGGTACGAAAGCTCAATTTGACCTGCTCCGGTGTAACAATCTCCGCCTCTCGGGTATATAAATTATTCATAAAACTCTCTCCTTTCTAATCTTTTATGGTACGATTTGGGTAGATTCTAACGATAAAGGAGCCTTTATCCTCCTATGCAGATTCAACATTACATTCGCAACAACAAGCCCGTCTGGTCTGAGCTTGAACAACTTCTAGGTCGCTTCGAGAGGCGCAAGCAGACGATAGAGGCCACTGACATCGACCAATTGGTTTTACTCTACAGAGCGGCTTCTGCGCATTTGGCATTTGCCCAAACCTACTATCCGCAGGATGAGATCCAAATCTTCCTCAATCAGCTTGTATCCCGTGCACACCATGTACTTCATGCGGAGCAGAGGAATAGCTCCCAGCGACTCAGTGACTTTTTCAAACGGCGGTTTGTCGGCTACCTGCTGGAACGCTGGCGTCCTATTGCCCTTGCATTTGTACTGTTTGTCCTTGGTGCATTAGCTGGGTTTATCGCGGTTTGGAATAATCCGCTCAACCTGTACACCATCCTCCCCGGCTCAATGGCGGATCATATCGACCCCAGTCAGGTGGGGCAGAATCATCAGGATCTCCAGAGCGCAGTAACCTCCTCCACGATCATGACCAACAATATTAAGGTAGCCATTCTGGCATTCGTAGGGGGCATTACCTTCGGCTTACTAACGATTTATGTAATGATCTACAACGGTTTAATGGTTGGAGCACTAGCAGCTGTGTTCTGGCAAGCCGGTAAGAGTTATGTCTTCTGGGCCTATATCCTGCCACATGGCATCATTGAACTATCGGCCATTTTCATAGCGGGTGGCGCTGGGCTTTATATGGGCTACCGAATGATCAGTCCTGGAATCTATACGAGAAAATATATGTTTCTTCGGTCCGTTCAAGAATCCGCCCTGCTGCTAGTTGGAACCATTCCTTTATTCGTGATCGCGGGTCTCATCGAAGGTTACCTTACCCCCTCCGCTTTGCCACTCTATAGTAAATACATAATTGCAGTAGCTACTCTGTCAGCCCTAGTGCTTTATGTGGTTTACGGGCGAATCAATCAACGTCGGCATGAGCGTCTGAACGGTATGATTGAGCTTGGAGCAGGAGGGACGTCTCCGTCCCATTCCTCCGGCAAGTTGATTAAAGTACATCATTCGCTTTGACATCCAGGTAGCGGTTAACGGCTATCCAAGCAAGCTGTCCGGCAGGAACATCAATGACTGAAATCCCATTTCGGGTCATTTCGGCGGTGTAGGCTTGCCGGTCAAGCATGAACTTATGCGATAAACTTTTGATATAGGCATCACGACTATGTTTGGATTCCATCAACGTATGGCCGTGAATGACTTCGTCTCTTATGCCGAGCAAAAGCAGATAATGCTGTTTCCTCAGTCGAGACAGCAACAGCAGCAGACCCGCTTCCTGCATGTATGGGTTGATATCGGTAAAAAGTACAATCAAGCTGCGTTTTCTTTGAACACGCATCAGGTATCCTAAGGCATAAACACAGCTTGCCTCAACAAAATCACTGGTCAGGTTATAAATAGCATCGGTTATCACGGATAGATGGCTCAGTCCAGCTCCGGGAGGAACATACACTTTAATCCTGCTGGAGTAAGCTAAAAACCCGACTTTATCCCCCTGCTTCAGCGCGACAGCAGCTAAAGCCAAAGCCGCTTCCAGCGCGACATCCAGCTTATTCCTCCCATCAAGCTCCACCCCCATCATGCGTCCGCAATCTAGCAGGATGGTCACAACCTTACCCCGTTCAGGCCGAAATACATTCGTCATGAGTGTTCCCGTACGAGCCGCAGCTCGCCAATTAATCTGCCGTGGGTCATCATCCGTGACGTACTCGCGGATCGCGTGAAACTCTGATCCCGATGTCTGCTTGCGATAAATCCGTTTTCCTTCAAGTGTGAGATGATTCTGCGTGGTGCTGAGCACACCGCGCACTCCGGATAAATCCGGATAAATTCGTATAGACTGATCCGTTTCAACTTGCACACGCTTCGCCCAAAGCCCCAGAGACCCATGCAAGCGAAGGCTGAGTAAGCCGAAATGGTACTCCCCACGTTCACTCCCCAATGTTGTGTAGGTAAATTCAACAAATTTACCACGCCAATGGATGTGCATGCTCTCCTGTGGTTTTGCAAAGCTTCCCGGCAGATCATCAGCCAACTCTAGCTTCAGATGAACAGGTTGATTCGCTTCTGCGCGAATCTGGATTTGGAATCGTTCGCCCTTATCTGCTCTATCCGGCAGCTTACGACTAATCGTAAGATTGCGTCTTCTGGGCAGCAGCGTTATATCCAGGGCACTCAACCCAAGCAGGACAGCATTGACCAGAAGCAGCATGCCTATGCCTACGCCAGCAATTAACCCAATGAAGACGAGGATGGCTCCACCACTTGTAATCCAAGCCATGCGAGTGGTGGGTATAATCATTCGCCGCTTGAAAGCCTTAGCGAGGGACCGGAACACTCGCCAGCGTTTCCTGGATGTAGTGGTCACCAGTTTCCCCCTCCAATTCAGCCTGCGGTGTGAGCAGCAGTCGGTGCCGCAGCGCCGGAATGGTGACTGTCTTGATATCATCTGGCGTCACGAAATCGCGGCCATCCATCATTGCCCAAGCACGACTTGCCATCATGATGGCAATGCCTGCTCTCGGACTTGCTCCCAGCAAGACTCGCTTATCTTCGCGTGTCTTGCGAATCAGCGCTGCAATATACTCAACGAGCGTATCCTGCATCACGACATGACGCAGATTAACCCGCATCTCCCTAAGCCTCTCCAGTGTTAACGCGGGTGCTGCTTGCGGATCTTTTTCAGCATAGAAAGGGACATGACCCTTGAGAATTTCCAGCTCTGCCGAAAGGGATGGATAGTGAACCGTCAGTTTAAACATGAAACGGTCCAACTGTGCTTCTGGCAATGGATAAGTACCTTCATACTCCACTGGATTCTGCGTCGCAACTACAAAAAATGGATCAGGCAGCGGGTAGCTTTCACCCTGAATGGTAACTTGCCGCTCCTCCATCGCTTCAAGAAGCGCGGATTGGGTTTTCGGAGGTGTGCGGTTGATCTCGTCAGCAAGCAGCAGATTGGTGAAGACAGGTCCTTGAATGGTTTTGAACTGTTGCTCCTTCATATTGTAAATAACGCTGCCCGTTATATCACTTGGCATCATATCCGGTGTGAATTGAACTCGACGATAGATTCCATCTGTTAATTCTGCAAGTGTACGCACCATTTTAGTTTTTCCAAGTCCAGGTACACCCTCAAGCAGCACGTGGCCACCAGCTAAATACGCAGTTAGCAGCAGTCTGATATTCTTGGATTGTCCAATTACGATCTGATCCATCTGTCTTAGCAAATCCTGCAAACGGGTCACTCCCCCTCCAGTTTATGTATCACCGCATCAGCTCTGCGGCTCGTTTCCAGAAATAGCTTCTTTGAGCAGGATGATGATTGCTGCACCCGTCGCCAGCTTAACAGCAGCTCCATAAGAGAATTCGTATCCTCTTTATCCCAATGCTTTCGAGCTACCGCTAATATCTGCTGATCGTTCGCCCCCAGAAGTACACCCCATCGTTCACGCAGCAGCCCTCGTACATATTGTTCCTGGTGAGTGAGTGCCTCGTGCGCAAGCCCCCGGTTCTCATACCATCCCGCTGCTGCGATCAGCGTCTCATCTCCCCGCCTCACCGTCCATGACCGTGGAATATAGGCTGGTCCGAATCGAATGGCTTTCCACCACAACCACATAAAAGCACCCATTGCTACCTGAAACAGGATGGCCAGCAGCCATTGTGGGTAAGCCGCTAGTGCACCCGCTTTATCCTCTAAACCATGGTGGTATTCATCGAACCATAGCGCCGTATGCTGTGAAGATAGATAGGGCCAGACCATATCGAAATGAGATTCTCGTAAAATGGTGTCATTTCGCAACCACTCAGGAGTTAGAAACACCGTGATATTCCCATCCTCCAAGGGAATCTGCGCGGCAAGAATACCATAGGTATCACGCAGAAGTGGCTTCATCTCGTCGTCCAGCTGCAGGCGATTAACCGTTTGGATTTCTCCGGTCAGCTTCTTATCCGCTTGCCCCAACTGTCTCTCACTTGAAATCGCCGAAATCCTATCGGGCTCCCCGGAATCCTCCACCGTAAAAAGCTCCCACTCTGAGGGATCGCTAGCAAACAAAATCAATTCATTTCCTTGGCCAACCCAGTCAATGATTTCATCCTGTTCGTCCTGTTCGATGCCTCTGGGCTCGATGACCACCAGTGTCTGTCCTGGAGACTCAAGAAGATTTCGCCAAGGCTTCTTCCAGGCTTTAATAGGGACTTCTTTTTCCTTCATGAGTGTATATAATGCTTTAACCCCATCCGGCTCAGTGGAGGAGGACAGGTAAGGCGGCTTATTCGGTAGATTGGGCTCGAGCATGACAAGTCCAAATACGAGAAAAGCGATAATGCAAAAGCCAAGTAAATAGTGAGGTCTGCGCAGCTTGCTGCGTTC
>JACMJI010000022.1 GCA_014380705.1 Gorillibacterium sp.
CCTGGTGGGAGACTTGGACAAATTTAACCCTAAACCAGATGAAGGATTGGGGCTTTAATACGGTGGGCAATTGGTCCAGCCAACGCTTCGCTTTGGATTCTAAGCTTCCCTATGTGTACCCGCTGGAGGATTTCCCACAAACGAGCAGCTTGATCTTCCGTGATTTTCCTGATGTATTTAGTGAGGAATACCAGGACAATTCTACTCGCTTTGCCCTGCAGCTGCACCGCTTCAAGGATGATCCTTGCCTGATTGGTTATTTCCTGCGAAATGAACCTGAATGGGCCTTCGTAGGGGGACTTATCATTGCAGAGGAATTGCTGGAAAACAAGCATGATTTTGCTTCTAAAGAAGCATTGATCACGTTTCTGGAACAGCAATATAACGGGGATATCAGCGTGTTTAATCAAGCATGGAACACAGCTTTCCAAGCATTTGACCAACTACGGGGAGGGATTAAGAAAGCGGCCAGCTTCTCCGAGCAGACGCGGCTTGACTTGAGAGCATTCTCCCGTGAAATGGTGGCGAGGTATGTTTCTATCCCGAGTAAAGCAGTAAGAGCTGTCGATCCGCACCACTTAAATCTAGGTATGCGTTATGCCTATCTAACCGATGAGGACCTTCTTGCGGGCTGTGAGAATTTTGATGTATTCTCGATAAACTGTTATAAGTTTGATCCAACACCCGAAATCGAAGTGGTTGGCCGATTGACGGGTCTCCCCGTCATGATTGGGGAATACCATTTCGGCGCACTGGATAAAGGGTTAACAGCCACAGGGCTCAAGGGTGTGACGTCGCAAGGGGAAAGAGGCAAAGCCTACAGCCTTTATACAGAACGAGCGGCGGCCAGCCCTTACTGTGTTGGTGCCCATTACTTCATTCTCTCGGATCAAGCGGCATTAGGTCGATTTGACGGCGAGAATTATCAGATTGGTCTTGTCAACGTTTGTCATCAACCTTATGATGAAATGCTGCATTATGTGACAGAGACGAATCGTACCATTTATCAGGTGGCTTCCGGTGAGAAGGAGCCTTCCAACGAGCAACCGGAGAAAATTGAATTTATTGCTTTTTAAAGGCAGCAAAGTCATGTCATCTCTATATTATGAGAAAACGGAATCTAACTTGTTTGTAAAATATGCAAAGTAAATGTAGTAGTTTTTTGAAAGTTACTATACAATTATAATCTGTTCATTAAAGTAAAAAAATGGAGTTGGCGTACGCTAAAGAAAATGATAACCGCTAATTTGGGAGATAATAACAAGAAAATATCCGAATGAGGATAATCTACAGAAAATAATGGAGTGATGATATGAGTAAAGCTAAAGGCAAAGGTGGAACAGGGCGCGGGACAGGCAGTAAAGGCTGGACTCGTTGGAATAAAAGTGCAAAAGCCAAAACGGTGGGGAAACGAACCGGTGTAAAAATCGGGCCCGGCTCTTTTGGTGATCAGAGTGATAAAAAATCCGAGGTTACAAAAAGAAACATCAAAAACCAAGGTGTAGCTGTCGTGAGAAACAATAAAGTGGTTATTGAAGAGAAGTAAGTTAAGAGGAATATTTGATGGGCACCTTCGTCTTCTGCAAAGAAGTAGGGAGGTGCTTTTTCTATCATATATGATTATGGATTCTCCGTGTGAACACTTAAATTCCTCTATTGACCATTTCATTCATCGGGTACGGTACATCAATCTGAGCGCCTACATAAGACAAGTGCTTGATCCGCGGGTCGCTGTAAAGTCTACGGTATTTACTTGCACTCATGCCCTTGATCTTGGTGAAGCAGCGAGAGAAATACAATGGATCCACGAAACCGACTGCTTTTGCAATTACCTGAATACTCCAGGTTTCTGCTGTCAGTAACAGGCATGCCTTATCTAATCGCTTCATTAGTACGGCAGCTCGCGGGCTATAGCCGAAATGTTTGGTAAACACACGTGTAAAATGCTCATGGGACCATCCGACATAATCGGCAATGGCGGACACCTTTAACTCCTCCTCCAGATGTTTATCCATAAACTGCTGAGCATTGCGCAGCTCATTCGGTAGATGGGTTTTCCCTGCAAGCAGGCTCAGCCCGGATGTTTCCTCCCTCATTTGATGCAAGGCGTCTAATTCTGAGAATAAAGCATCCAGCAGTTTTGAGCATCTTTCGTCACAAGATCCGCTTCCATCTTCTTCATGAGCTAGGTACAGAATATACTTCATCATATGTTGAAGAATAGGATGGTGCAGCGCGGAAATAACGGGTGAAGTGATCGATTGGAACATTTCATAGAGCGAGTCACTAACATCCTTAGCAAAATGGACAAACAAGTGACGAGTGGGAGATGAGGGATCAAATGCATACATATGTCTCTCACCCGGTCTTGTTAAGATGAAGCAAGGCTGCTTGATTGTGGTGTGTATTGTATTCGTACGATACACGGTTTGGCTTGGTTCGGGAAAATATACAAGCTCATAATCATCAATCATCCGGGGACCCAGGCTCCATCCTGGCTTGACAATGAAATCGCCAGCCTGGCGCAACATATACGTATTCACCAAACACCCTCCTTTTCCAATAGTATATCAAATATGTCCATATAATGTGTTGAGCCGTTTATTGTCCATGCCTTGAAAACCCCTTAAAGTAAAAGGGTGCATGGATGCTTCGGTAACCCTAAAGCAGAGAATGGAATGGATCAGACACCATGCAACATGGACAGGTGCCAATACAGGCATGCGACAGGCAGGTATCGTCAGGTATCGCCAAATGGATAAAAGGAGATGTTAGGTTGATGAGAAAAGAGAATCGCAACATTACATTCAAGTATCGTCCCGACGTGATTCAGACATGTATCGGGCTAGTGGACGATACACACAAGACGATTGTGCGTGAGGATGGGAGCATCAACTACAATTTTAATCAGAAGGAATACTTGAAACAATCATCCCTGTCCAAAGAAGCGATGCCGCCAATGATGCAGACGATTGAGCACAATCATTGCTTCGATCACCGATATAGACCGATGTTTCATCATCGGGACCAGCTTTTGCGTATTGAACAAAGCTATGGAGATCCGCGGGCAGCGATTGTGACGACGACCGAATATTATGGCCAAACCACGTTCTCATGGACCGTGTTCGCACATCAGGATGCGTCCGGTCTTCGCGCAGACATTGTCCGTTGGTCGCTTGAAGCATCATCGGATTTCGGTCATGCCAATACATGGGTACGAATGGCTTCTCTTGGGGAGATGGCGAATGGACCGACTTTAATCGGCTCGAAAACGGTAAAAAGCAGCGCTTGTTCGGATAAAGGAATTCAAATGATATCATCGGGTGAACGATTGGAAGGTGCTTTCGCGTTCGTACTGGCAGGCGATCTCTCGGAGATGGATCTCACTGTGGAATGGGCGCAGGAGGCGGAGCAGACGGCACTGGACTATTGGCTGCAGGTCCGGCCATTCCAGGAAAGGTTTGTCATTCCGGATCTACAAATCATGGATATGCTGGAGGCTTGTGGGCGCAATATTCTGCAGGCCAGAGAAATTAAGGACGAAATCTACGAGTTTCAGGTAGGACCTACCACGTATAGAGGACTCTGGGTGGTGGATGGGCACTTCCTGCTTGAGGCTGCACATATGATGGGCCGGCGGGAGGAAGCTTACCAAGGCCTGCTCGCTGTGCTGAAGCGGGTCAAGCCGAATGGCTCCATCCGCATTATTCCCAAGCATGACAAGGAAACGGGAATCGCCATGGCGACTATGGTTCGACAATGTGAGTTAATGAATGACGATGATCGTTTGAGAGAGCTATGGCCGACCTTCCAGCGCAGTTTAGGCTACATCCAATCTCTGAGGGAGGAAGCAATGAAGCTGGGGGAGGAATATCCGGCGTATGACTTGTTCCCGCCCGCCTTTGCCGATGGGGGAATGGGGTATCATCCGGAATATACGACACCGCTTTGGATCATGATCGGACTGAAGTATGCCTATCGTGCAGGTAAACGGTTAGGCTTGGAAGGCCACGAAGCATTCAAGGACCTGTTCGATGAGGTGATGGCCGGCTTCCAGCGTTGCACTAGCAGAGATATGAAGGTAACCGAGAAGGGAAGCCGTTATTTCAGCATGTGCATGGAACAAAGTGATGCGTATAAGGAGCAAACGGCGAACTGGGCTTATGCCCATGCGATTTATCCGGGTGAAGTACTAAGTCCAGAGGATGCCTATGTGGATGATTTCTTGTCCTTTATGGATGAGCTTGATGATGAGCATGGGATTCCGAAGGAAACAGGCTATTTCATGGACCAAACGTTATGGGCATACGCTAGCATGTTCTATGCACAGGTATGGCTCTATGCAGGCAAGCCGCAGAAAGCCATTGATTACTTATATGCTTTTGCCAACCACGCTGCACCAAACCGAGTCTGGGTTGAGGAGCAATATTTTACAGAGACGCATTCCAATGAATACGGCGGAGATATGCCGCACAACTGGGCATCAGCGGAGTTCATTCGGCTGGTCAGACATTTGCTTGTGATGGAGCAGGGCGATGATTTACTCTTGCTGCCGGGATTGCCGGACGAGTGGCTACCCCAGGAAGAAGCGTTGGTCCTTGAGAATACGCCGACCCGCTACGGATTGGTCTCGCTTCAATTAAGCAAAGACGAAACGCACGGCTATCGCTTGAAGTATGTACGTGAACCGGGCAACCAACAGCCTGCCAGGGTGCTAATATACTGGGATGGGCAGCTTCTGCAGGTTGAGGGTGCAGATGTCGCTGCTGAATCGGGAATGATTGTTCTCCCGGGAGATATACGGGGAGTGGAGCTGCATCTGGGGGAGCGCCTTATATGATCTTACGCGTTTAACTTTTTTGAGTGAAAAATTATTTATAAGTCAAAATCCGATAATACTTTAAGGTGATCCAAGTCTAACTTGGCAATAATAAATTTTTTCACAGAAGGCTATTGACCTTCACGTTACGTCAAGGAGTACACTTGGTTTGTCAGGAGGTGAGGGCATGGAATACACGGTGCAGAAGCTAGGACAGCTTGCGGGAGTGAGCACGCGAACATTGCGATTTTACGATGAGATCGGCATGCTGCGACCGGCAAGAATCAACTCTTCCGGCTATCGAATTTACGGACAGAAGGAAGTGGATCTGCTGCAGCAGATTCTTTTCTACAGAGCGCTCGGCGTAAGCTTGGAGAATATTAAAGCGATCGTATCGGAGCCGACTTTTGATGGATCCATTGCACTAAGGGAGCATCGCGACAAGCTGCTGGAGAAGCGGGAGCAATTGGATGCACTTATCGCCAACGTTAATAAAACCATAGCCGTAACAGAAGGGAGCATGACCATGACAAACCAAGAGAAATTTGCAGGCTTTAAACAAAAAATGATCGATGAGCATGAGAAGAAATATGGGGAAGAGATCCGTGCCAATTACGGAGACGAGCAGGTCGATAAGTCCAACAAGAAGATGAAAGGGATGACGGAGGAGCAATATGCAGAAGTAGAAAAGCTGGGTGCGGATGTGAC
>JACMJI010000256.1 GCA_014380705.1 Gorillibacterium sp.
GAAAGCCTTTTATGAATCAACGAAACGTTATAAATTAATCAGCGTAGAGGTAAAAACGCTTAATGATAGGGAGCTTTCTCCAAACCTTTTTCAACCATGGATATACATAGTAGTCAAGACCGAAGGTACTGCCTGAGCCGCCAATGAGTGCAATACTGGCAACCATATACCACAACATATCGAGCGGAGCCATTCCTGACACCCAGATCATCGCACCCATAGCAAAGGTCATAATTGCCACTGGAGCGGTAAAGAGTCCACCAATGAGCATCAAGCCAAATACGATTTCAGCACATACCATACCGGTTTGGAATACGTAAGCCAACGTGGAGAATCCATAATCCGAGGTATAGAAGAAGGTGTTCATGGACCAATCTACAATATTACTAAGCCAGCCCCATACAGGAAGAGCTGCGATTTCCACTGCTCCTTCAGCAGCTGAAGCTGCTGCGGTTGCATCATTTGGGGAAGCCGGAATTAAGAATATTTTATTTGGATCATCAATAATCTTATTAAGTTTCTCCCAGCCTTCGCTTAGCCACATGAATCCGACAAACATGCGAAGAGGGACAAGCCAGAAGTTAGGCGAACGTTTGGAAAGGTACCCGCCCACAAAGCTTCTCCGATTTCGTACATGGAAAATTTCATGCAGCAGGTAAGAGTATACTTTGTTAAACCCACATATTTGGAACAGGTAGAGCATGTTGATCATATGCTTGGACAACATAGCCATGAATCCAGACAGTTTGAACATCATATTAGGAAGACCAACATGAGCGACGCCATATCGGCTGCCGATGCTTACCATCATGCCGTGGAATGTAGGCTTGTATGATTTCTTCGGTTTGTTAAGGAACTCTGCAGCAATATTATGTGCAATTAGCGGTGCAGCGGCTTCCGCATTCTCTACCATTTGCGGAACGGGAGCCGTTGCGCCTTCAGGAATGTAGAAAATATTATCGCCGACAACATAAACCTCGTTGCGATCAGGAAGCTGCAGCTTATCATTGGTAAGCAGACGCGCACGACCCTTTTGCTCAACATCAAGGTTGGCAGCTAAGTCCGAGCCTTCCACGCCAGCTGTCCATATCACGGTACGGGCAGCAATCTCCCGATCACCCAGAACAACACTGTTCTCCTTGACGGCAGTAATTCTAGAACGCGTAACGGTCTTAACGCCAAGCTTGAGAAGGCGTTTTTCTGCTTTACGAATAAGGGCATCCGGCATAATGGGCAAGATCTTGTCCATCATGTCAACAACATAAAGATTAACTTCGGAACGGTTTATATGGTGCTCCTTGCATAGCTCTTGAACATATTCTCCAAGCTCACCAATCATTTCAACGCCAGTAAAACCGGCACCCACGACAACAAATGTGAGCAATTCCTTGCGTTTCACAGCATCGCGCTCAGTAACTGCCAGACGGAACATCTGAAGAATCTGATCCTTCAACCGGATGGCATCCTCAAAGGACCACAGGGTGAATGCGTTCTGCTCGGCGCCTTCGATCCCGAAGAAGGTTGGCTTACTCCCTGTTCCAATCACCAAATATTCGTAGGAATAGCTTCTTTCCGTTCCTTTTATGGTTTTTGCATTGAAATCAATGTTCAAAATTTCGTCCTGTACGACATCGACATTCTTAAAACCAGCAAAAATTTTCTTTAGATCGACCTTAATGGAGTCTTCCTCCACGCGGCCTGCTGCAACCTCATGCAGTTCTGTCAGAAGGGTATGAAACGGGTTTCTGTCGATGAGGGTGATCCGTACATCCCGATTCTTCTTCAGTTGCTTGCCAAGGCCTTTAGCCGTTAGAATTCCGCCATATCCGCCACCTAGCACAACAATTTCTCTCATAAGTGCACCTCACTATCCTGTTGATTATAAACATGTCCTTAAAATGAATAAGAATAGGAATAGGAATAGGAATAGGATAAGTTGAGCTAAGGCCATGAGCCCATGCCTTAACTCAACCTAAACTATTATAACATCACTTACTTACTTAAGTTTACCTTAGTTTGCTTAACCTTGCTACCCTTACCTAAAGTTTACCTTGATTAAATGTGACAATTAACACACGAAATCATTTACGTTTATTTAGCTTGCCCTAAAGCTTCAAGAACAAGCGTAAAAAATTCACCAACGTGGATCGATACTCCACTGATGGCATCGGTTTTTCCATCCTCTTTAACAGCGATTGCTGCGGGATCTTGTTGCTCAAGCAAAGCTTGTTCGGCTAGTGCGGCTTGCTCATGCCATTCAGAGGAAGCTCCACTAGCCTTCATGCCATATTCGCCGCTCTTGGAGCGTGTAACTTTATCCGTACCGCCGTCTTTATTCGTACTGTTCCATTGTACGGCAAAGATTTTACCGTTAACAACAGTTACTGTAGCATTTTCTTTCCATCCTGTTTTGGCATCGAACGCCTTACCCTCTGCGTAGTAGGTTCCATCTTTATAGGCTCCAGCTTTAACTGGACCTGCGGCAAGTGCTTTTGCGGCTAATGTCGTAAGGCCATTTATATGAACGGATACACCAGCTATGGCATCCGTTTTGCCTTCATCATTCAAAACGATTAAAGCGGGATCTTGCTTCTCGATTAGAAACGCTTCAGCAAGGGCAGCTTGCTCGTGCCATTCTGAGGACGCTCCGCTAGCTTTCATACCATAGAGGCCTTGCTTGGAGGTTTCTTTCTTATCTAGTCCGCCACTTTTGTTGAGCGCGTTCCAGTTAACGGAAGTTATTTTGTCCGATTCTACTTTCAGGGCGACCGTTTCTTTCCAACCCGTTTTTTCATCAAAATTGTCACCTTGTGCATAATAAACACCATCCGTATATTTAGCCGCCGCTTCCTCTTTGCCACCGCAACCTACCAAGAGTCCTGCGAACCATATCATGGATACTACAATTGCTAATGCTTTTCTCATTTGACCTACCTCCCCAGAAATATACTCTATACCTGTGACGTATTTCACATATGCGGACATGATAACACACACCGATAAAAATTCATTTAATAGATTGCAAAATCATTTCATATAGACAATTCGTATTTAATAGGTTTATTATCGTTTAAACCAACTACTCCATGAATGGGATGACCAAAATGACATTTAAAGTCTTTCTAAAGCTAGTTGAGTTCCCGACAAAGGTTGCTAGTATGATTCCGCTAGCACTCGGTACGATTTATGCCGTTTTTCGCTTTGATCGCTTTGTGCCCTTAAACTTTTTCCTCATGTTTGTCTCATTATTAGCTTTTGATATGACAACAACCGCGATCAATAATTACATCGATTATATAAAAGCAGTGAAAACCTCCGGGTACGGCTATGAAAGCCACAATGCGATCGCCAAATACCATTTAAGCGAAAAGGCGGTATTGGCCGTTATTTTGACCCTCCTCTCGACTGCATCTGTTGCGGGGATCCTTCTTGTACTGCACAGTGATATTCTTGTCTTATTTCTAGGTGGACTGTCCTTCCTTATTGGCATCCTTTATACCTTCGGTCCCGTACCGATATCAAGAATGCCTCTCGGTGAGATTATATCCGGTTTGTTTATGGGATATGTCATTGTTTTTGTAGCTGTTTTTATTCACACGGGCGAGGCTCAAGTCGTCTGGCTTGACCTGCATCAGCTTACTAGTGGTATTCTCACTTTACGAATGAACCTTGTCGAAATCATTTATATCCTTATCATTTCTGTGCCTGCAATTATGGGTATCGCTAACATTATGCTGGCAAACAACATCTGTGATATGGACGAAGATTTAGAGAACAAACGCTACACCCTGCCTCTTTATATTGGCAAGAAAAACGCCCTGCTGCTTTTCCGTGTGATGTATTATGTAGGTTACGTTGATCTAATTGTGCTGCTCCTACTGGGTATCCATCCTCTGCTTTTAGCTATCATCCTAATTACCCTTTGGCCGCTTAACAAAAATATTAAACACTTTGATGAGAAGCAATTAAAAGCGGAAACCTTCATCCTGTCGGTTAAGAATTTTGCCATGACTACAGTCGCCCGGATTATTGTCTTTGCTGTTGCATTTATACTTGGCATGTAATGAAGAAAGCGGCACATCATTCTAGGAAAAAACGGGAGCAAGCATTGAGCACTAATAAAAACAGCCTACTAAATCGATATAGATAGTAAACAAGGCAACCCCCATAAACGAGAGAATATATTCGTATTAGGAAGTGATCCTTTTGCTAGATAGATCGACAGAGCAATTTCTAAGAACAGCTCAAGAGGGAAATGCCGTAGATCGGGGTTGGCTCGTAGAGCAATACCGCCCTTTCGTTATTCGCACAGTCTCTCATATTTGCAAACGCCAGATTGGATGGAATCATGACGAGGCCAGTATTGGGCTGATTGCTTTTAATGAAGCCATTGATCGATATAACGTAGCTCACGGGAAAACGTTTGATAACTTTGCTTATATGATCATTCATAGCCGACTTGTTGATGAATTTCGGAAGCAAGGAAAAGTCTTGAGAATCGAAAGTGTGGTTTTCAATGATGTTCATGACGAATTTGATCAGACTTCCAGTGAAATTGCTAGTTCTATGGAAACTTATGAGCGGGAACAGTTGGCGAGTGAAATAGCCCAGGAATTAACCCTGTATGATGAATTACTTCAGGAGTATGGCATATCTCTGGAGGATCTAGAGGATTGCTCCCCCAAGCACCGAGACGCCAGAAAGCAATTGATTCAGATTGCCAAACGTTTTTGTGAGAAGCCGGAATGGGTAACTGTTCTGAGAAAAACGAAGCGTCTCCCGATCAAAGAAATGCTTCGCTTACTCGCCGTTAGCCCTAAAAAATTGGAAAGAAACCGCAAATATTTGATCGCACTTGTTCTCATTTACACATATGAAGGATTTGAGAGAATCCGTAGTTCGGTCTCATTTGCAGATATAGAGGAGTGATGATGATGCATGGAATTGTCATGAAAATAACTGAAAAGTGTATCGTCGTTCTCACTGAGGATGGTCGGTTCCATAATTTGCCTCATCCCTCCGTACTGCCGGGTTTGGGAGATAAAATAGAGGTCGCCCCGAAGCTGCAGATTATTCGGAATAAGAAAAATCATTGGCTTTTGAGGAAAACATGGGGAATTGCCGCCTCTGTTCTGTTACTCATCGGTCTTGCCTTTGTCTTACAGTCTATGCAAGGATCAACGCAGCTAGTTGCGTTGGTGGCGATCGATATCAACCCAAGCATTGAGCTTTTTGTTAATAAAAAAGGGAATGTCCAAAAAGTGAACCTGATCAATGATGATGCCAGGTCATTGCTCTCAGAGAAGGAATTGCAAGGGCAGGAATTCTATCAAGCCGTTCACTTGATCCTTTCAAAAGCGGAGGAGCAAGGGTACTTGGATGCCAAAACCGAGAAAAAGTGGATTTGGGTATCCGTTGCTGAGAGAAATGCTTCCTTCCACGTGGAGCCGGAGAAAATGATCCATGATGGTCAAGACTATAAAATCAATATGCACACTGCAAACCGAAACCAGATCGAGAAGGCGAAGGGTTCAGGGTTGACCCTAAACAAATATGTCGTTTATGAACAGGCGAAGGATAAAGGGGTCGAATTGAACTTCGAGGATTTGCGTACCCATTCGATCATCTCAACACTTACAAGCGCAGGGATCGATCCGGAGCAATTATTTGATAAGAATCCTGGGGTATTACGGCCAACCCCACCTCAAGAGAATGCAGGAAAGCAGTCCCATAACGAGGCACATCCTCAGGAATCGTCCAACCAAAATCTACCTATAGAGTCACATAATGAGCATTCACCAGGCAAAGAAAAAGAAAAAGAAAAAATAAAAGAAAAAGAAAAAGAAAAAGAAAAAGAAAAAATAAAAGAAAAAATAAAACCTGCCAAGACTAAACAAGTCGAGAAGGCCACATCAGATGAGACAAAACCAGTCATTGAATCGCTGAACACAGATAAGGAACATGAATATCGCAAATCGAAGAAGGATAAGCTCTCACAGAAGCAGGAGCTATCCGGCAAGGTTCAGCAGCCGTCTACTATCGTAGATTTGTTGCCTAAACCAACTCCGAGAACAACAACTGAAGATGAACAGAAATCATATAAGAAGGAGAAGGAGAAGGAGAAACATAAAGAAAAGGATAAATAGTTAAATCTTTTTTAGGAGCGCCCCCCACAAAACGATAGGTTTCGACGTAATATCCTCATGTGCAAAAACAATGGGGGGGGTTACGGCGGGTGTTAATCAATTGCAAACATTGTGGACATCTAATGATCTGGAAGCCATCCCATTTGTGCAGCAATTGCCTTAAACTCCAGCGGGAGGATGTAAGGAAGATCAGGGAATACCTTGAGATCCACCCCCGAGCTAACATCTACGAGGTGGAGCAAATGACAGGAGTCTCTTGGACAACAATAAGAGAGATCACATCGGACTAAGGGTACGACACTACCGTTGCAAGGCAAGGTTTGGTTAATTTTTCCCACCAAGAGAGGATGTTAACAATGAAAAAAATGAAAAATGTACTGTGTTTATTACTTATTTGCTTCCTTACCTTTGGATCTGTCAGTCAAATAATGGCCGCGAAGGATACGAAAGGCACGGCTTCAAAGAAAGCCCGCGTTCAAACCATGTTGGATAGCACTTTTCAACCGAATCAACCGGTAACCCGCATTCAAGCCATCACTTCGATCGTGAGATTAATAGGATTTGAGAATGAAGCAAAAGCAGTATCCGCCTCTACCAAGCTTCCATTTAAGGATGCGAGTCAGTTGGACAAGAAGTATCCAGGGGCTAAAGGCTATGTTGTC
>JACMJI010000257.1 GCA_014380705.1 Gorillibacterium sp.
ATATATAGTCGTTGTCCTTGGTCTTGTCGGTTCTGCTTATTCGGTCTATCGGCTTGGTGGTCGTGCTTCATGGAAAAAGTTGCTGCCTTACTACGTTCTGATGATTCTATTAGCAGTAGCCAATATTTATCTATTCTCCCTTCCGATGATGCATCGGGTGTAATACCAGCAAAAACCGATTCGGCACTTTCCCGGATCGGTTTTTTAATTCGCTACATCCATAATACCTTGGAGATTTTATTTAATACAGTCATATCAGTATCGAACACCTTGATAGCGTCCAGAGCCGATTTCAAATAGCAATCCAGTCATATCACCCAAATCTTCCGAAAATAAAGAACAGTATTTATTATTAACATCAATGATCCGTTGTCTCGCTTCCAAATAGGCGATCCATGAGCCTAGCTTAATCATTTCATTAAAAAGGGTGTTATACCCGTTTTTAATGGCTGTATTGAACGGAGGAAAAAGAGTAGGATGCAAAAATAGATGATGTTCGCAACCGCTGGGCCAAGTCCCTTAATTTGTGTTTTGGTGAAGCTGCTGAGTTAGCCGGGTCATGAAATATGAGAACTAGCTTGAGGACACAAACGGCAACAAAAAGAATCTGGCCGGCAACGATTGTTGCTGGTCAGATTCTTTTTGGCCTCACAGGGGTGATATTAATCTCACTCACTATAGAAACAACTTTAGCTCCTCAATATTTTGCTGTTCAAATTTTAGGAGTTTATGTCCTAAGTCGAGTATTTTCGGATCAGCATTGTTATATTCCTTTAGTTTTTTAGTAATTTCGGTGATCCCCATGGTACTGCCCTGAATGAGCATTTCAGCTATATGAGACTCCGTCTTATCTGTTAATGTTTTAATATTAATCATCATATAAGTAGCAGCTTTAGAGAAAGCATTTAAATCTTTGGCGTCTTTATTTAATTCCTTGAGATATGCTTCCGATGTATCGAATATGCACGAATACTCGTTATATTGAGACTGTAAATATCCTTTCAAGCCTTCACCTTTGACGATTCCAATCAGCTGTTTTGTGGTAGCCTTGCCCATTTCGGAATTTTGATGGATATAATTTAGTATTTCAGCATTTCCATTCAAAGAGGTTCAACTCCTTATATTATTGTGGTAGTAAGGGTATTGTGTGCAAATATTTGAAGGTTTATACAGCTAATCTAGTGAGTAAAAGTTAAACCAGAGGACCCTATTTCACAATTTCGTCAATTGTCACAATAAATTGTAAATTTAGACACAAAACATTCTATTTTATGGTCAATCACCTCTGATTAATTGTGATATAAATCATAATAGAATCATTTTAAATGAAGCAACGAATCTTAAAGAAGAGGGGAAGTTACCTTATGGATGCCGTTTTTCTGTCGCGTCTTCAGTTCGCGTCAACGACGATTTTTCACTATTTCTTTGTGCCGCTTTCCATTAGTTTGGCATTGTTCGTAGCGATCATGGAAACGATGTATGTAAGAACAGGTAAGGAAGAATACAAGAAGCTAACGAAGTTTTGGGGGCATTTTTTCCTGATAAACTTCGCGGTCGGTGTTGTTACGGGAATCTTGCAAGAGTTCCAATTCGGAATGAATTGGTCGAGCTATTCACGCTTTGTGGGTGATGTTTTTGGGGCACCTCTTGCGGTTGAAGCGCTGCTCGCCTTCTTTCTTGAATCAACTTTTATCGGACTCTGGATATTTGGCTGGGATCGGTTATCTAAGAAGCTTCATATGGCTTGTATGTGGATCATTTTTGTAGGAACGCTATTCTCAGCCTTTTGGATTCTTCTTGCCAACTCCTTTATGCAGCATCCGGTCGGCTTCGCGATGAATAACGGTCGAGCCGAGATGAATGATTTCTTCGCGCTCATAACAAACGGCCAGCTCATTGTCGAGTTCCCGCATACCATTTTTGGTGCCTTAATGACGGGGGCCGCATTTGTTGCCGGGGTTAGTGCACTGAAGCTGATGAAGCGTCAAGACGTTGAAGTATTTAAAACAACCTTCTTCATCTCCTCGATTCTTGGAGTCGTTGCCTTTCTAGGTGTGGCGTTCTCTGGACATGCTCAGGCGCAATATCTAATTGAAACCCAGCCGATGAAAATGGCCGCAAGTGAGGGGCAATGGGGCAAAAGCGGTGATCCCGCAGCATGGTCGCTGTTTGCGATCATCGACTCGAAGAATCAAAAGAATACATTCGACGTTCAAATCCCTGGCGCGCTCAGCTTTCTTGCTTACAGCAAGTTTTCTGGGGAGGTCAAAGGTTTACTAGAGCTTCAAGAGGAATATACGCAAAAATACGGCGAGGGGGATTACATTCCACCCGTCCGCACGACCTACTGGAGCTTCCGCATCATGATTGGTGCAGGAAGTCTAAGCTTTGCACTCTTTATGTATGGTCTTTATCTGGTATGGAAACGTAAAATCGCTTCAGCTAAAAAGTGGTACTGGTACATGGTTTTCTTTGGCATTTCTCTTCCTTACATTGCGAACACGGCAGGCTGGGTTATGACGGAGGTGGGTCGTCAGCCTTGGACGGTATTTGGATTGTTCCAGACGAAGGATAGCATCTCACCAACCGTAAGCAGTGGGCAAATTTTATTCTCGCTAATTGCTTTTTCAACAATCTATACCATTTTGGGCATCCTTATGGTTTCCTTGTTCATCCGTGTGATTAAAAAGGGACCTTTTCACGATGATCATGTGGTTACAACTAAACCCGATCCGTTTGCTAAGGAGGATTACGTAAATGTCTCTTAACGAGCTATGGTTTCTCTTAATTGCCGTTCTTTTCATTGGGTTTTTCTTCCTTGAGGGCTTTGATTTTGGCGTAGGCATGTCAACAAAGCTGCTCGCTCGAACGGATGGGGAGCGTCGTGTGCTGATCAACTCGATTGGGCCGTTCTGGGATGCGAATGAGGTGTGGCTGATAACGGCGGGCGGCGCGATGTTTGCTGCTTTTCCCGAATGGTATGCGACGCTGTTTAGTGGATATTACACACCCTTCGTCTTCTTGCTGCTGGCGCTAATTGCCCGTGGAGTTTCCTTTGAATTTAGAGGTAAAATCGAGAGTGAACGTTGGAAAAAAACGTGGGATATGGCGATTTTCTATGGCAGTCTGCTGCCTCCGCTGCTGTTTGGCGTAGTGTTTGCGGGACTTATAAAGGGTTTACCCATTGGAGCAGACAAGGAAATGCGTGCGGGGTTGTTCGATATGGTGAACGGGTATACCTTGCTGGGCGGCGTCACTGTTGTTGTCCTCTGTTTGGTACATGGGCTGATGTTCACGACGCTGCGCACGACGGGGGAACTTCAGACGCGTGCTCGTGTGATGGCGGGCAAGCTGCTTCTTCCGCTAGGCATATTGCTTGCCGGTTTCTCAGTGCTGACCTTCATCGTTACAGATTTGTTCGAGGTTCGTGCTTTGCCGCTGACGATTACTGGGATTCTTGGGGCGGTAGCTTTTCTGCTTGCTGCGTACTTTATTTTTCGTAAAAAAGATAGCTGGGCCTTTGGCATGACGGGTGCTGTGATTGCAATATCATTCGCTTTGGTGTTTATCGGCTTGTTCCCACGGGTTATGGTTAGTTCAATTGACAAAGCCTACAGCTTGACCATTCATAATGCTGCCTCTGGCCAATATTCGCTTAAAGTGATGACGATTGTGGCTTTGACCTTGTTGCCATTTGTCCTCGGCTATCAAGCGTGGAGCTACTTCATCTTCCACAAGCGCGTAAATGAGAAGCAGCCATTGGAGTATTGAGCCTATGGGTAAAGGACTAATGCAATATAAAGGCGCTCGCATGGTTATGTTGCTATTGGCGGTCTTAACACTCGCACAGACCCTTGCCATTATCCTGCAGGCCAAATGGCTAGCGGAGATTATTTCTTCCCTATTTGCAGGAGAACCTCTGCGGGAACAGTATGGCTTAAGCCTGCTGTTCCTGCTTGTTTTTATTGCACGTCATGCGCTAGGCATGCTTGGGCAGAAGGTGTCCTATCACTTTGCGGAGAAAACAGCCTCGGATCAGCGTAGAAAGCTGTTAGATCGACTCTTCAAGCTGGGGCCTCATTATGCAAAGCAGCAGGGAACCGGGAGCTTGGTAACTTTGGCACTTGAAGGGGTATCTCAATTCCGTGCTTACCTGGAGCTGTTCCTGCCCCGGATGCTTGCGATGAGTATTACACCATGGCTGATTCTACTCTATGTCGTTACGAGAGATATGCGATCCGCTGTGGTTTTGGCGCTGACGATGCCGATCCTGATTGGTTTTCTAATCCTCGTTGGAATGGCTGCTCGGACGCACACGAATCGGCAATTAGCCAGCTATCGTGTGCTCTCTAATCATTTTGTCGATTCCCTGCGAGGGCTGGAGACACTGAAAGTGCTTGGACGGAGTGCTGCGCATACCAAAAGCATTGAACGGGTTAGCGAACACTACCGTTCTGCCACCGTTCGCACGCTGCGCGTTGCTTTTTTATCCTCGTTTTCACTTGATTTTTTCACAATGCTATCGGTTGCAGTGGTGGCTGTAAATCTTGGTTTGAGATTGGTTGATGGGGAGATGGCACTGGTCACTGCGCTAACTGTGCTCATCCTCGCTCCGGAATATTTCTTGCCTGTGCGTATGGTAGGGGCTGATTTTCATGCGACGATGAACGGCAAGGAAGCGGGGGAAACCATTCAGAAGGTGCTTAAGCAACCTGACCCTGCTGGCTTTTTGGTTGTCGAGGAGACGGCTGACGCTGAAGGTGTTGGTTTTAAAACCTCTGATAAAACCAATGAAACCAATGAAACCAATGAAACCAATGAAACCAATGAAACCAATGAAACCAATGAAACCAATGAAACCAATGAGTATGAGCTTGCCCCAATGTCAGGTGAGATGAACACGCTTTGCGTATCGGGTCTTCGTGTCCA
>JACMJI010000258.1 GCA_014380705.1 Gorillibacterium sp.
AAGGATGCGGTTGATTACGTCTTTTCTCAAACCTTATCTAAAATCTATCGTAATTGCTCTCCTATTGATGCTGATGGAGCTAGTTGTTGAATTATGGCACCCACTTCTAATGGCAAAGGTGATTAATGAAGGTGTTGTTCCTAAAGATATGGCCGTTATTATCCGTTATGGAGGACTTATGGTGGGTATCTCCCTGATCGGTTTCGCCTCCGGCATCATTAATTCATTCTATGCAGCGGAAATTAGTCAAGGGGTCGGCTATAGCATGCGGGAAGGTTTGTTCGACCGAGTGGAGAAGGTATCCTACTCAACCTTTAACCGTTTCCCGACCTCAACCCTTATTACGCGCATAACCAATGATGTATCGCAGATCCAGAATATTGTCTTTATGGGCCTTCGGGTCATGCTGCGAGCTCCGCTCATGATGGTGGGTGGCTTGATTATGGCGCTTACAATCAACTTCAAGGTGGCATTTGCCTTAGTTGTCGTTACGCCCCTTTTAGTTGTCAGTATGATCGTGGTGATGAAGAAGGGGTTTGTCCTGTTTCAAAGAGTGCAGCAGCGATTGGATAAAACCAACAGTGTCATGCGGGAAGCCCTAGGCGGGATGCGCTGGATTCGGGCATTGGTCCGGTCCAAGCATGAGGTAGGGCGGTTTGCTGAAGCAAGTGGTGAGCTGAAGACAAAGACGGTATCGGCGATGCGTTGGATGGAGCTGACGATTCCGCTGCTTCTCCTGGTCATGAATATTAGTGTGCTTTTTATTTTATGGTATGGCAGTGTTGAGGTAACAAATAATGGAGCTGAGGTTGGGGATATCATAGCGGTCGTAAATTATGCAACACGGATTACCGGCGCTTTCTCCATGCTTTCTTGGATTCTATCCAGTATATCCCGTGCGAAAGCTTCCACGGTACGGATCTCCGAAGTACTTGATATGGAGCTTGGGGAGTCGGACTCAGAAGCATTGACAGAAGGAACCACTCATCCTTTGGAGTCTGTAAGGGTGATAGCTAAGACAACTGAGGCTAGGCAAGCCGAGACTGTTCATTCGTCCTCGAATGAATCGCAAGTTCCATCTCCACATGCTCCCGCAAAAGAATTAACAGCCGCTAAATTGGAGTTTAAAGAGGTATCCTTTCGCTATCCGAACACAGTTATGCCTGTGTTGAATGCGATTTCCTTTACGGCTGAACCGGGTGAGACGGTTGCGATTCTGGGGGCTACCGGATCCGGCAAGTCCTCTCTTTTTCAGCTGATTCCCCGCCTGTATGAGCCGAGTGGGGGAGAGATCCTGCTTGATGGAATCAACATTGTCGATATCGAACCCGAAGCTCTCCGTGAGCAGATCGGTTATGTTCCACAGGAGGTTAAGCTTTTTGCGGGCACGGTGAATGAAAATCTACTGTGGGGAAAAGAGGACGCAACAGTTGAGGAAAGAGTGCAAGCGACACGCCACGCCCAGATTCATCATTCGATTATGAAGCTGCCGGAACAATATGAGACGGTACTGGGGCAGAATGGGGTAAATCTATCTGGCGGTCAGAAGCAGCGTCTGTCCATCGCACGTGCACTCATTCGTAAGCCGCGCATCTTGATTCTAGATGATAGCACCAGTGCACTCGATCTTTTGACGGAGGCGAAGCTGCTTTCCGCACTGGGCACCTATAGCTGTACAACCTTGATCATCACGCAAAAAGTTGCCACAGCCATGGAAGCGGACACCATTCTCATCATCGAGGACGGCAGTCTGATCGCCAAGGGAACCCATGTTGAACTTATGCACAGTTCAAAGCTATATCAGCAGATTGTGACATCACAATTCGGCGAAGGGAGTGTGCTGGCTTATGAAAATGCAGAGTAAAACCCTACCCAAGCCGAAGAATAGTGCAGCCACCTTGCTGAAAATCTGGGCGTATCTCGACACCCATCGGCGGTTGTTGATGCTGATCTTGCTCTTGATGCTCGTAAGCTCTGCAACTGGATTGCTTGTCCCATACTTACTTGGAAGATCAATCGACCATTTTATCGATGGTTTAATAAGCAGTGAACTCATTCGGCTTATCTTCGTTCTAGGCGGCGTTTATCTGCTCCAGACGCTATCCAGTCTTCTTCAGAGTTACTTCATGATTGGCATCTCGCAGGAAACGGTCTTTACGATGCGCAAGGATCTCTTCGGCAAGCTGCACCGCTTGCCGATCGCCTATTTCGCCAAGCGGCGGCACGGCGAGATGATGAGTCGTCTGACGAACGACATTGAGAACGTGAGCCAGACGCTGAGCGGCTCGTTCATTCAGATTTTTTCCAGTTTGTTGACTTTTGCTGGCATGCTTGGGTTAATGCTTTGGCTCAGTCCGCTGCTAACCCTAGTGACGTTGTGTATTGTTCCCCTGATGGTGTTTGGGATGAAGTGGATCACCTCTCGCACAGGGAAGTTATATAAGGATCAGCAGAGAAATTTGGGCGACCTAAATGGTTTTGTAGAGGAGACCTTGTCAGGTCAACTCATCGTTAAGACCTTTGCCCGTGAGCCGAAGGTGCTGGCGGATTTCAAGGAAAAAAATGAGCGTTTACGCCGTTCTAGCTATTGGGCGCAAACCTATTCCGGCTTCATTCCGAAGCTGATGAATATGCTGAATAACGTAAGCTTTGCCATTATTGCTGGAGTGGGCGGCATGCTTGCGCTGCGGGATGTAATCACCATCGGGGTGATTGTTACCTTTGCAGAATATGCGAGGCAATTTACCCGACCGCTAAATGATTTGGCGAATCAATTCAATACGTTTTTATCTGCTGTAGCTGGGGCCGAGCGGGTATTTGAGGTGCTAGAGGAACCGGAAGAGGAATGGGATGAGACCGAAGCGAGAGCAATGGACGCGGTGAATGGAGAGATTGAGTTCGCGAATGTTTCGTTTGCCTATACGAAAGACGGAAGAACGCTGGAGAACATTTCATTTCGTGCCGCTCCTGGCGAAACCGTAGCGCTTGTCGGTCCGACGGGGACAGGAAAAACAACTGTAGTCCAGCTGCTTACGCGTTTCTATAGTCATGACGGGGGTGTGATCTCCATTGATGGCAAAGATATCTGTGAGATCAAGCGGCAGAGCTTGCGCCAGCATATGGGCTTTGTTCTGCAGGATTCGTTCCTGTTTCAAGGTAGTATCCGTGAAAATATCCGTTATGGCAAGCTGGAGGCAACGGACGCCGAGGTAGAGCAAGCAGCCGAGCAGGCGAATGCCCATTCCTTTATTATGAAAATGACGAATGGTTATGGAACCATGCT
>JACMJI010000259.1 GCA_014380705.1 Gorillibacterium sp.
CCTTGTTGCCTTCAATAGATAGTAAGCCCCCGTTGCTAAGAGAGCATCGGCTATATCAGGCAGATTGGCTCTTGCGGTTTTATGGCTTTCAAGCGAAAGAGCTGCTGGATGAACAGAATCAGAATTTCAACCCACTGATCGACCCCAAATGCAATTGGGCCATTCATCATATGGAGCTTTTCCCCATCGAAATCAATAAAGCGCCCTATGAAATGCTGCTCAGGGTTCCAGGCGTTGGTGTGAAGAGCGCACAGCGAATTGTGAAGGCAAGGAGAAGCGGCTCGCTTGATTTTAGTGGACTGAAGAAGTTGGGTGTTGTGCTTAAGCGTGCTCAATATTTTATTACTTGTCGCGATAAGGGGCTGGAAGGACTCCGCGTGAATCAGGACTCGCTCCTCCGAGCGTTGGTGTCTGATAATGGAATGCGCAAGCTTCCTCAGCTGAGCCGCGTCGAGCAGCTTTCGTTTTTTGACGAACCTGCCCTTTCACGAGAGGATGTGGTGCAGTGCCTCACCGGACAGATCTAGCCTATCGCTACGATGGAAGCCTCGAAGGACTGCTATGCTGTGTTTTCGAGAGCTATGAGCGCAAGGAAATACCAAACGATATCCTCAAGGAAGACAGTATAGAGAACATTTTATTTGAGACCAAATGGATCGAGACTGATATGGCTAAGGCTGATCGTGTGTACAAAGCGATTGCACTGAAAATATCCGTAGAGGCGCAAGATCTGGTCAGGAAGGGTCTTCTAACCTGTCATCCAATCAAGGAGCTGTTAGTTTTTCGATTCCTGCGACTTGGCTTTAAATACGGCAAATCAGTGATGAATCGATTGACGGATGATACCGTACATACCCTGATGAAAGCCGTGCAAGGCTTAACCTCTGAAAGCCATAAGTTGAAGGGGTTTGTCCGCTTTTCAGTCTACAATGAGGTTATGGCAGCCGTAATTGAACCGAAGAACGAGGTGCTGCCGCTGCTTGAACCTCATTTTTCTGATCGCTTTCGTCAGGATTCCTTCCTTATCTACGATAAGACCCATGGTCAAGCGCTAGTTCATCGACCCGGAGAATCTGTGATCATTCCACTGGATGAGCTAACCCTACCCGAAGCGGGCAATTTGGAGCTAGCCTATCGCCGTTTATGGCAGCGGTTTTATGAGACGATTGCGATTAAGGAGCGATTTAATCCACGAGGTCGAATGTCCCATATGCCGAAGCGATATTGGAAGCATCTAACAGAGTTTTCCGTGGAGCAGGAAACCCTCCCTCCCGTTGCCATTACGACGAAAGGCCTATTATTTGATGCAATCAACAAACAGACGGATTGACTTATGCGTTAATTTTTGTTGAGTGCAAGGGAAATATAGGGTATATTTAGAAAATCGTAGCTTGCGAAGGGGATATGCACAAGAATGAAACCGATCACGGAAGTGGCTGCTCAGTTAGGGATTATGGATGATGAGTTGGAGCTTTACGGGAAGTATAAAGCGAAGATTTCAGCTAATGTTTGGGAGAGAGTACGACAGAAGCCAGATGGCAAGCTCATTCTAGTTACGGCAATGAATCCGACTCCAGCCGGTGAAGGTAAAACACTGACGACCATCGGCTTAACCCAAGGACTCACTTATATTGGGCAGAAGGCGATTGCAGCCCTGCGTGAGCCATCCTTAGGGCCTTGTATGGGCATGAAGGGCGGGGCAACGGGCAGTGGAAATTCTCAGATCGTTCCAGCTGAGGATATTAACCTGCACTTTACCGGGGACATGCATGCAATCACCGCAGCTAATAATTTACTAGCTGCTATGATTGACAATCATATATATCATGGGAATGTACTGGGTATTGATCCCGGGCATATTCTCTGGAAGCGTGCGGTAGATATGAATGATCGCGCCCTAAGGAGTACCGTCATTGGTTTGGGTGAAGGTAATGGACAGACACGTGAGGATGGATTCATCATCACTGTCGCCTCCGAGATCATGGCGATCCTCTGCTTATGCGTGAGCCTTCAAGACCTACAGGAACGGCTTGCGAAGATTGTCATCGGCTACACGCATGATGGGAACTCAATTACAGCGGGAGACTTGAAAGCAGACGGGGCGATGACCTTGCTGCTCAAGGATGCGATTAAGCCAAATCTAGTACAGACGATTGAAGGAGCTCCTGCTTTTGTTCATGGTGGTCCTTTTGCTAACATCGCCCATGGCTGCAGTACGGTTATGGGAACACGTTTAGCGTTGAAATTAGCGGATTACGTCGTTACAGAGGCAGGTTTTGGTGCGGATTTAGGCGCAGAGAAATTTTTTAATATTAAATGCCGCTCTGCTAACCTAAAACCGGCTGCAGCCGTTATTGTAGCGACTGTAAAAGCACTGAAATATAATGGTGGAGCGACAAAGGGTGAGCTTGCTCAAGAAGACCTTCCTGCTTTACAACGAGGTTTTCGCAACCTATCGAAGCATATTGAAAATGTTCGTAAATTTAGGGTGCCGGTGCTGGTCGCCATTAATCAGTTTGAGAGCGATACCGAGACAGAGCTTGCCCAAATCAAGCTTCTATGTGTTCAAGCAGGTGTAGATGTAGAGCTATCCCAAGTATGGGAGAAGGGTGGAGCCGGAGGAGCAGACTTGGCACGTAAGTTAGTTAAGTTGGCGTCTGATGGAAGCGGGTCCTCCAATTTCCGTTACCTTTATGAACGGGAGCTGCCTATTAAGGAGAAGATTGAGCGTATCGTTCAAGAAATTTATGGTGGGTCGGGCGTCAGCTTCGCTCCTGCGGCTGAGAAAGCGATTCGTAGAATTACGGAGTCTGGATTTGGTGATCTACCTGTATGTATGGCTAAAACTCAATACTCCTTGTCGGATAATGCTAAGCTACTAGGAAGACCCGAAGGCTTCACCGTCACGGTTCGTGAAATTCGGTTGTCGGCTGGAGCCGGCTTTATTGTTGCTATTACAGGCAACGTCATGACGATGCCAGGTTTACCCAAGGTTCCAACTGCTGAGCAATTAGGGAAAGACTTCTGCAAACAGATTCAAGTGCCAGTGTCGGTCGTTTGATAAGATTTACAATTAATAAATTAATTTAAGACTTCTCATCATTAACGCGAAAAGATCGCATTTCCTAAGCTGATTCAGCCTAATGAAATGCGATCTTTTTCATGTTCTGTCTAAACGACTCACCGTCAACCTCTAGTCCGGAACACTGTCCGGAAACCGGCCTGCGAGTTTACATCGGCTACCTCATTGTTCAAGTTTTTCCTGAACGGACTTTAGCTTGCTATCCATCGTAGACGCTTTATCACGGCGCTCATCAATGCGAATGGAAGTCGAAACACGCAGTGCGCCTTTCTCAAAAGGAACCTCATGCATTCTGCGGACTACCGCAAACAGATCGTCTAGATTTCCTTCGATTATTGTGCTCATAGAGGTAAGCTGAAATTTAATCGCTTCTGGTGCCTGCTCCAATACTCTATGAACATCTGCTACATAATGGCTGACACTAGGAGTAGCTGTGCCTAATGGTACGATGGTGACTTCAATAATTGGCAATCCAATCATCCTTTCAAGCTATTTATTACTCGTTATTTGAGTATACGTCTTAGGGGATGAGTTGTACATGCATGGTCCTCATCTTAAAATTAAAATTTCCCCGAGATGCTAAAAACCGAAATATGATATCTTCAACATGATAATACAGAATATAAACTACCCAAAAGACGAACGTTTTTAATTGACACTTTAAATATCGTTCGTATATAATCAATAAGTAAGTACGAAGTTTTCCCAGCAGTCTCGAGAGGTACATCCGTCGCCGCTGGGATTTTTCACGCCCATGAACTTCTCTTGGACGGACTTCAACTTACAAGTTCGGTAGGAGGCCGATTATCGGATATCAACGACCTTTTACTTATTTGGAAATGGAGGACGATCATGAGTAGCTATGATTTAATTGTTGTAGGTGCAGGTCCCGCGGGTATTTTTGCATGTTATGAAATGACATTACGAGCACCAGAAGCCAAGGTGCTGTTGATTGATAAAGGCCATGATATTTATCGACGGAGCTGTCCCATTCTGGAAGAAAAAATTAAATTATGTCCACCCGCCTCTACCAGGAAAGAATTTGGCGGCTGTCTGCCCGCTTGCTCCATAACAAGCGGTTTTGGCGGAGCGGGAGCCTATAGTGATGGCAAGTTTAATATTACTACAGAATTTGGCGGCTGGATGACGGATTACCTGCCACCATCTAAGGTTAAAGAGTTGATCCGTTACGTGGATGACATCAATCTAAAGCATGGGGCAACCCGAAGCTTAACGGATCCAACGACTGAGGCCGTGCGTCAGATCGAGCAGAGAGCTTATGCAGCGGGTCTCAAGCTGCTTCGTGCGAACGTACGTCACTTGGGCACAGAAGAGAACCTGCTCATCCTCAAGTCGATCTTCGAATATCTTAAAGAACGCGTCGAGCTGCGCTTCAAGACGGAAGTAGAGGATATCATAACCGAGCATGAAGGGGAGCGTTATAAAGTAAAAGGGGTTACACTTAAGAACGGTGAGACCCTTCTAGCAGACGCCGTCATGATTGCTCCTGGTCGGGATGGCAGTGCTTGGCTATCACATATTTTAAAGAAACGCCGTTTAAAGATGTCCAATAATCAAGTAGATGTTGGCGTACGGGTCGAAACCTCAGATGTGGTCATGAGGGAGATCAACGAGCACTTATATGAAGGTAAGTTTATTTTTAACACATCTGTAGGAACTCGTGTTCGAACCTTTTGCAGTAATCCTTCTGGGCATGTTGTAATAGAGAACCATTCTGGTGTAATGGCTGCGAACGGTCATTCCTTTAAAGATCCAATCCTCGGCTCCCAGAACACAAATTTTGCACTGCTCGTTTCACATACCTTCACAGATCCCTTTGATAAGCCGAATGAGTATGCTAGGGAAATCTGTAAACGGGCAAACGATCTATCCGATGGCGGTATTATTGTACAAAAATACGGGGATATCCTTAAAGGTAGACGTTCAACGGCCAATCGGATCAAGGAAGGCTTTCTAGAGCCGACATTATCGGAGGCTGTCCCTGGAGATCTCGGCCTTGTCCTGCCTTATAATACAATGAAAAGCTTGATCGAGATGATGGACGCTCTTGAGCGAGTCACGCCTGGTATCGCATCAGAGCATACCCTCTTCTATGGGGTAGAAGCTAAATTCTATTCAGCTAGACCTAAACTTAGCGAATCCTTTGAAACCGAAATTAGCGGACTTTATTGTGGGGGAGACGGGGCAGGCATGACTCGAGGATTGGCACAAGCAGGTGCCGCAGGTGTCTGGATTGCCCGAAACGTACTGGCTCCGAGCTAATGTTTATCCTATTTCGTATTCCAGATCACGCTCATGATGAAAACATAAGTAGAGCCTCTCTATCGTAGTTCCTACGAAAGAGAGGCTCTAGCTATGAGGAAATGAAAATCATTGATACGAAACCGCTTGTTCCCCCATTTGCTTCCATGACTCAATGAATGATTTACGGTCAATCCTTTTGGACTTGCTGCCATCTAATGGATCGTTAATATAGAGATGCTCTTGATCAAAGCCTACAAGCAGAACCGCATGTTCCTTCCATGTGCCGCGAACAGGACCTTCCGCTGTATCCCAAGTCATCCAACCGCTATCAAGACGAGCGAAGGTTGTGTTGGTCCATACGACGACAGGCTTGCCTTCCTGCAGTTGAATCAAAACTTTCTCGAAGGGTTGACCAGTAAGATCAAGCGCATGACCTGGCATAATTCTTTCGATGAGCTTGGCAACCGGCTTGTGAAATACTCCAAAGCCATTGTGGTACCCATTAATATCGCCCACAAAGCCCTTTTGGGGGTTGCCCCAAGAAATAATTTCGCCTTTATTATTCTTAATCATGGGTGCCGGATCTTTGTCCATCATTTGGGCAAACTTCATCTTGTCTAGGTCTTCTCCAAAAAAATGCAGCAGCATGGTTAGACTGGTAATTTCACAGCCATTATAAAGCTCAGGCATCTGGGAGATATTAGGGACATCGAGCTTGATCTCCTTAACCGTCAATTTATTAACCTCTTTTTTCTCATCATCAAGAATCTCTAGAACAGGGAGGGTTTCTTTTGCATTTTCCTCTGCTGATAAAACTGTCGGTTCAAACCCCATGAGTGCTGCAAATTTACCTGAACCTCTATCGATGGCAACGCCTAATGCATATAAAGTTGCGAATGTAATTAATCCAGTGAGCAGTACTAAGGTTAGTGTATTTTTGGAAGCCATGTGTTCCCTCCGGCGCTAAAGTCGCTTATCCTTCTATTAAATCATATCTTATAAGAATTCGCTGAAAAAAAGTAGTCACAACTTACCTAGTTTTGTTACAATATTATTTATTGTTAAGAAAATATGAAGTTATGAGGAGAATGATCTATGCAGGCCTTATTGCATAGTGCAAGGAAAAGTCCGTTTTTGATTGTGACGATTCTTGTTCTGGCCAAAATGCAGTTATTTCGATTTATTTTATTTGGCGGAACTAGTCCACTGCTTTTTTTCGTGGATCTTATGAGCGCACTTCTAATCACCAGCTTGATCGAACTACTGGCCCCGCGGCGTATACGTTTCATGCTGTACCTTGGTTTCTGGGGGGTTGCTACTTTAACTCTACTTGGGGCGACTGTCTACTTCCGCTATTTTGGTTCAGTAGCTACCTATACATCGCTATTCGACCTTAGCCAGCTTCCAGAAGTTAAAAACTCTGTTAAGTCACTGTTAAAGCCGACTGAGATTTTATATGTAGCAGATGGCATTTTTTTTGCAATGGGATGGATCATTACTGGAATGATTCGTTTTAGCAGAAGAAACATCATTCGTTATTCATTTCGGATAGAGCCAGAGGGGTTTAAGCTGCCACGCATGGCTTTCTCGTGTATCGTTGTGATCAGCTTGTTGCTTACCGTTTTCTCGGTTCGTGCTTCCACATCAACTTCTAATGAATTAATGCGAGCAGAGTTGTTAGGCTTCCCCAATTATCAAGCCTCTGTATTCTGGCAATCCTTAAAAACTAAAACTTCAGTAGTGCCTTTTCTAGATACGACGGAATTTGCAGCCGCAAAAAGTAAGCTGGAGCAGCATATGGCAAGAACCGTAGATCCTTCTTCAGAGGATACAACGAATTTAGCGGCCTATACTTTTGGTAAACAAAAAGGGAAAAACCTTGTCATTGTCCAGCTGGAGGCGATGCAAAATTTCGTGATCAACCTTTCGGTAAATGGTCAAGAGGTAACACCAGTCATGAATGATTTGATGAGAGAAAGTCTTTATTTCCCTAATGTTTATCAGCAGATAGGACAAGGAAATACGTCCGATGCTGAATTTATGTCAAATACATCGATTTATCCAACGGCAACCAAGGCGATGTCCAAAGGATTTGGTGATCGAGTACTCCCGTCCCTGCCAAAGCTATTAAAGGAACAAGGTTATGCTAGTATGACGCTTCACCCAAATGACGCCACCTTTTGGAATCGAGATAAGCTTTATCCAGCATTAGATTTTGACCACTTTTATGCCAAGTCTAGTTTCACGAATGATCATTTTAATAATTTTGGATCTTCCGATAAGGAACTGTACCGGGTTGGATTGGAGAAAATAAAGGCCGTTTCGAAAAGGGGCAAACCCTTCTATGCCCAATTTGTCTCCATATCCAGCCACCACCCGTTCAAAATTCCAAAGGACAAACAAGGCATGCAGTTGCCGGTTGATATAGAGGGGACTCAGCTAGGAGACTATCTCCAAGCCATCCACTATTCCGATGAAGCGCTGGGTACTCTAGTCCAAGGTTTAAAAGATGCTGGATTATGGGAGCATACGGTCTTTGCATTCTATGGTGATCATGCCGGACTGCAGGTTGATCAGAATGAACCTGCTGAAGTGTCTCAGAAGCTCGGGATTTCTTACGATAATCGCGTAGCTAGATTCAACATTCCGTTTATGATTCACAACCCTGGGGATCAGGCAGCGGTGATCGAGCGAACGGGGGGGCAAGTAGATATTCTGCCTACCTTGGCAAATCTGTTAGGTCTTCAGGTCAACTCGGATACCTTTCTGACTTTTGGCCACGATCTTCTGAACATTAAGCGTAACGTAATCGGAATGCGTTATTACCTGCCAACGGGTTCTTTTTTCAATGATGATATCTTATTTGTACCCGGTAAAGGCTTTGAAGATGGTACAGCCGTTTCCCTGAAAACGCATCAGCCGGTTGCCGATTTTTCAGCTTATAAAAATGATTATGAGTATGTTTTGGAGTGGATGAAGCTGTCGGATGAGTATGTTAATCAGTTGCCTAAACGATAGAATTACTTTAGAACGATTATAATTAAATCAAGTTATTTGGTTTTAAAACAGGGTGGAATCATTTCCCTTACCAAAAATATCCAGCTTGGAAACCCTTACAGGGCCTGGTTTTAGCCCGCATGCCATGCATGCGGGCTTTGCTTTGGTTAGTATTTCCTGTTTATTTCAGGTATTATTCCTGTTAACCTGATTACAGAAACCGAAAGGGGAGAATTAAATTGAAGAGAGTGAATAGATTCACTGCTATGGTACTTGCTGTTATGATATCGGTTAGTGCATTTGGAGCAATCGCTGCACCCTCTGCTGAGGCCGCTACGGCATCGGAGACTCGCCTTAAAGTGGTGGAGATCGCTAAGTCGTACCAAGGTAGAGTCCAATATGTTTATGGCCAGCGAGTTGAGAGCAAGTTAATCTTCGACTGCTCGTCGTTTACTCAATTCGTTTTCAAGAAAGCTGGTATCTATA
>JACMJI010000260.1 GCA_014380705.1 Gorillibacterium sp.
CTGAATTACCGAAGGAAGCTTGCCCCCCGCTTAATTCGAAGTTTGCACCGATTTTAATTGGACCCGTACCATCGTCTGCAGGTTTTTTGCCGCAGCCTACCGTTGTCACGGCAAGTGCGAGTATTGCTGTCATTGCTGCAAGTTTTGTGAACTTCATGCGATTTGCCTCCCTTATCCCTCTAATTTTATTGTTAATGACCAAGATAGGCCAACTTAACCTCTTCTGCATTCGCTAACTCGTCTGCTGGACCTGAGAGTACGATCTTCCCTGTCTCCATGACATAGGCACGGTGAGCGATTTTTAGCGCTTGATTCGCGTTTTGTTCAACAAGCAATACTGTTGTCCCTGACTTGTTGATCTCCTCAACCACTCGGAAAATGTCTGCCACGAGCATAGGAGCAAGTCCCATTGAAGGTTCATCCAGAAGCAGCAGGGCTGGTTTACTCATGAGCGCGCGGCCGATGGCAAGCATCTGCTGCTCTCCCCCAGAAAGCGTACCGGACTGTTGTTTCTTGCGTTCACCTAACCGAGGAAAACGATCATAGACCCCGTCAATGTCCGCTTGAATCGATTTATCTTTACGCAGGTAGGCGCCAAGCTCCAAGTTCTCCTCTACCGTCATGTTGGAGAAAATCCTTCTTCCTTCCGGACAATGGATTAACCCACGACCGACAATGGATTGGACGGATTGCCCAACGATGGTTTGGCCTTGAAAAAGAATTTCTCCCGTCTTAGGTTTAAGTAATCCGGATACTGTCTTGAGCAGGGTTGATTTACCTGCTCCATTTGCGCCAATTAAAGTTACAATTTCGCCTTGATTAACCTCTATCGTAATTCCCTTTAGGGCATGAATCGCACCATAATATACGTTTAAATCTTTGATGACTAGCACATTTATGCCTCCTGTCCCAAGTACGCTTCTATCACTTTCCGATCATTCCTTACTTCCTCAGGCGTTCCCTGGGAGATGAGTTTCCCTTGATCCAGAACATAAATGCGGTCACATACACCCATAACTAGAGACATATCATGTTCAATGAGTAGAATCGTCAGATCGAATTCTTCACGAATCCAACGGATCAAATTCATCAGTTCCCTTGTTTCCTGCGGATTCATTCCGGCTGCCGGTTCATCTAGGAGCAGCAGCTTAGGGCGGGCCGCAAGTGCCCTTGCAATTTCCAACCGTCGCTGTGCCCCATAGCTTAGATTCTTGGCAATCTCATCCTTCTGCCCATCAAGATTAAAAATCTTGAGTAGCTCCAAGGCTTTAGCAGTGATTTCTTCTTCACCCTTCGTGAAGGAGGGTAACCTGAAGAATGATGACAGCAGTGAGTATTTAGCATGTTGGGTATAGGCGATCTTGACATTCTCTACAACAGTCATGTTGCTAAAAAGACGAATATTCTGGAAGGTTCGCGCCGCACCTTTATGATTGATTTCATAAGGCTTTTTGCCGCTAATCGACTCACCATTTAAGGTAATGTCTCCCTGTGAAGGTTCGTATACGCCAGTTAGGAGATTGAATAATGTCGTCTTTCCTGCACCATTCGGTCCAATGAGTCCGACTAATTCACCGGAGCGCAATCGAATGGATATGTCGGTAAGGGCGCGAATTCCGCCGAAATGCCGACTTGCCTGGGCCACGTCAAGTAAAACGGCTGCCGATGCGATCATCAGGTGTTAGCCTCCTTTTTTTTAAAGAAACTCATTGTAAATTCTTTGGTGCCTAAAAACCCACCAGGACGATAAATCATCATGATTATTAAGAGTACAGAGTAAATAATCATCCGAAACTCGGGGTATGGCTGAAGAACAGTAAGCAAGAGGGTAAGTACGACGGCACCCAAGATTGCTCCGCTAGTGCTTCCCAGACCACCGATCACGACCATAACCAGAATTTCAAAGGATTTCATGAAATTAAAGCTGGATGGATTAATAACGTAGAAATTATGGGCGGAAAGCCCACCAGCGATACCAGCGAAGAACGCGCCAATCATGAATGCAAGTACCTTATAATTGGTGGTATTGATCCCCATTGCCTCGGCAGCAACCTCATTCTCTCGAATGGCTATGCAAGCCCGACCATGCTTGGAGCGAACAAAGTTCTGGATGAGGACTACCGTAAGTACGGTGAAGATAAACAGCCACGTCCAATTGGTATGGGTAGGAATACCGCTTAATCCTGATGCGCCACCAACATAATCTGTGTTTAGAAGGACAATACGAATGATTTCACCAAATCCAAGCGTTGCGATTGCCAAATAGTCGCCTTTTAGTCGTAGAGTAGGCATCCCGATCAGGAAACCACCAAAGGCTGCAGCCGCACCGGCAATTAACAATGCTAATGGAAATGGAACGTTGAAATTGATGGTTAGGATGGCCGAGGCATAAGCCCCCACTGACATAAAACCCGCATGCCCAAGTGAGAATTGACCTGTAAATCCGTTGATTAAGTTGAGTGAAACCACTAGCATAATATTAATTGCAATTAGAAAAATGGTTGATTCCGCCACATCATCCAATATCCCGACCGTAAACATCACTTGTATAACGGCGTATAAAACAATGGACCCGCATAAGGGAACCCAGAAATTCTTATTTATCTTAGCCATAGGACCCTTACACCTTCTCCCGAGTATTCTTGCCAAACAGACCAGATGGACGGAAAATCAAGATCAAGATCAGTACGGCAAACGCCGCTCCGTCCCTCCACATGGATAATCCATTGGCAGAAATCTCCGTTTCAATGACCCCTAGCAGGATTCCTCCAACCATAGCCCCGGGAATACTGCCGACACCGCCTAATACAGCCGCGACAAAAGCCTTCAAGCCCGGTACAAGTCCCATAAGCGGGTCAATCGAGCTGTAGGTCATCCCAAAAATAACACCAGCAGCGCCTGCAAGTGCTGAACCAATCGCAAAGGTTGCAGAAATGGTCCGATCCACATTAATGCCCATAAGTCTTGCAGCTTCCATATCATGAGATACAGCTCTCATGGCCTTACCCGTTTTCGTGCGGTGAACAATGAATACCAGTACAAGCATGAGGATAATTGTAGAGACAAGAACCATCATCTGGTTGGAATCAATCTGAATACTTCCATAAATGTGGTAGATCTTCTTATTAAGAATTTCTGGGAAGCCCTGTGCTTGGGGTCCAACGATTGCCATCATGCTGTATTCAAGCAGGAAGGACATTCCAACCGCTGTTATTAATACCGCAATACGAGAAGCTCCGCGTAGCGGACGATAGGCAAGTCGTTCGATTAAGACTCCGAGAACGGCACTTATAGCCATGGATACTAGAATTGCTGTTATAAACATTGGCAAAGGAGACAAAAACTTATCCAATATATTCACTGTATTTAATCCAATGAAAGCCCCCACCATAAATACATCACCATGTGCAAAATTGATTAGCTTAATAATTCCATATACCATTGTGTAGCCAAGAGCAATTAGAGCATAAATGCTCCCTGCGGATATTCCATTGATCAACTGTTGAATATGATACTCCATCTCGCACCCCTGATCTATTGCTTATTCTTGTTTGCTTTGAGCTGCCATAGTGTGTTTTAGCCAATTGCTTCTGTATCTCACTCCCGCGTCTTTCCTCTCATGTTGTGCCAAGCCACCTCATCACTACTCCAATGCTTTAATGCAACAAAAATATCTGTATAATGTTATCAATAGTAACATGGTGCTATTTTTTGCACCATATATAAAATTGTCTTTTCTTTGAACAAGCCTATAAAATATATGGTGAACCTTATAAATTATTTCAATCAACGAATGGTAGCATTTCTACTTAATGCTAGGTTGTATAAGGATTTTTACAGCAAAAAAGATATGAGCATCAGGGAAAACCCCATTTAATGCTCACATCTTTGCATTTTTAAAACGATTAAATCCTTTATGTTAGGTACCCCATCAAAATTATGTTACCTTCATGTAAGGTATTTGGTGATTCTCTACGCTTATCATTGATTTCAGGGGATGTTTCATGCAACCGTTAACCTCTTTTATGTTTCAGAAAAACCTCTGCTAGTTCACTAACCTCAGCATCCTTAGGAACTATATCCCCATAACGGACGGCATTATACTGCAATGCGAGGTTTTCTAAATCCCTACTTGGCCCCTTACCCCGAGTAGCAAGTTCATCGCTGTTCTCAATCGGAGTTCGGACTGGAAGGTATTGAAAACCGCTGTCTTGCGCTTGACGCATGACCATTCGAAATAAAAAGCGCACTTTTTCCTTATTGTCAGCTAATTCTGACCAGCGCTGTGCCCGCTTTCTCCGTAATTCCAGCCAGTTTCTAGCTTTAGCCAAGAGAAGTCGGGGAGCCTCTTTAAGCTCTAGTAGACTTTCCTTCTTATCCACGTAGGAGGATTCACTTGCTTGATCAATCCCACCAAATAATCTGCCTAGGTAGACTTTTATGCGGGAGAGCAGCCTCGGAAATGCCTTTATTTTACGGAACAGAACATAGAGCAGGAACACGACCAGAGCACCAGTCAAAGCATAAGCAATAATGTTAAAAATGAGGTCCAGCCATGGATGATCCTTTATCGGTCCTTGGGGCAGTTCCATCTGTGGTGGCGGTGCCGAGTCCACTGGAGACTTCTCAGGAGTCTCTTGTTCGAAAAGACTTAATAAGTACAAAATGTATTCGCCAATCCCCCGGAGCGCTTGTTCGAGCGCGTTACCTATCTGTCTAAAGAACCCTACAACGATAACTAGACCAAAGAGGACAGCTGTCCAAATACGGGTTTTCCATAATAATGAAGGTAATACTCTTCCCTCCTGCTCCTGACGCTGTGAGGCTCCTTCAACCTGCTCTTTACTAATATTGAACAAAAAAAGAGCCAGAGCCACAATTCCTACCCTATTAAGCAGGGGGATGTTGGGCTTTAGAAGGGGCTGAAGCTGCCCGAGGAAAGGGAGCAGGAAATAGCCAATGATCCCGGTACCCGCTATATAAGATTGAAAAAGACGATTAGCGCTACTCGCTAATAGAGCCTTACTACGAACCGCTAATATAAGGCCAAGTCCAAAGACTACCCAACCCGCTCCATTAAACCCATTGAATAATATAGCGAACAAACCCATACAAGCCGTTACTGACAGAAAATAAAGTAAGCTGCGGATAAACCCAGAGCGATTGGCAAGTAAATAGCCTACAAGGCCAAATAACGGAAACTGCAAAGCAAATAGCCATGGGCCCATCTCTGCTGGCTGCCTAAAGAAATGCAGGAGAATGGTATACAGCAGAAAAATAAAGGGTAATAAGTACAATGTCATGCTGAGCAGATGAAGGGTGATCCGCGGCAATGAAATCAGTTTATAGCTGCGGCTCATTGTTATTGCCTCCTCTAGTCTTAGATTCCGAGTGGGTCAACACCACTTCTATAGAATTTCCATTATCAGCTAATGCATCAAGCTGTTGCTGCATTTTGGGCGAAGTATAGGGTGTAATGATGACATAGTCTGTATTGGTAACGGAGCGCTGAACATCGGCTTCCAAGAGAACGTCAATCGGTTGAACGCGCTCCAGAACCAGCTTCGCCATCGTCTCTAAGAGAAAGGTCAAATGCTCTCCCCCGCCTTGCGGCTCAATATATATGGATTCCTTCTCTCCCCCGGTCATCCAACCATTAAAACCAAAACCAACGGGCACACCGCTGGCAACGGCTTCATGGACAAGTGCTGCAGCAATCGAAAGCCCGTTCTCTATCCGTTCAGGATCGGTAACTGCTGCCCACATTTTATCCGCTACCTCAACATTGACAATAAGCATCAACCTTGGATCAGCGGTGAAATCACGCTGCTGCACCTGAAGTCTGCCGCTTCGTGCCGTTGCTTTCCAATTGACTCGATTGAGCGAATCTCCATAGCGATATTCTCTTACCCCGCTTACGAGAAAAGGATCCTCAATGATCCATCTGCGTACCGTTACATCTCCAAGAAAGCTGTGCGACGAAATGGTGATTCCAGATAAGTCAGCCAACTGCGGGTAAACATAAAGCTCTGCAGAGGTATGGAAAGAGCGTGTTCCTGCAGGTGTTCCAAGCAGGTCACCCACTGACATAGCTGCACTTTGCAGCCGGTAATACCCGCGTTTTTTACAGATAATCCGGTGGGTACGAATAACTTTAGTATAGGGCATTAAACTGAACAAGCTTTTATGGTTCTGATAAAATTGGCCACTGCTCATGTCAAGATTGGTCTGTTCGCCGAAGTGAAGCCCGCTCAGGATCATGGATTCGACTCGCAGCCAGGGAACGGGAAGTAGCTTGCGGTTGGCAATTCCCTCGATCAACTCTGCTTCTTCACCTGCGTAACGGTATTTCACGTTAAATTCGCGTGAATACAGCAGCTTCTTTAAACCCCATTTGCGGAAAACATAAGATTGAAGCACGATCACAATAAAGGCAGCAATAAGGAGCCACTGGATACCCATATGTTCCTCCTCTAGACAATCCCGACTTCCGCAGGCACAGGGGTGTCCGCTATGATCTTATCCAAGATGAACATAATACCATCGTTCTGTCCGCGGACTCGGCTGCGTGCAAGCATGCGATGAGCGAAGACGGGCCTAGCCAGCTTTTTGATATCATCTGGGATCACATAGCTCCGACCACGGATAACGGCTAATGCTTGAACTGCACGCAGCATCGCCTGTGTTCCGCGGGGACTTACACCGAGCATTAGCTCGGGATGGTTCCTTGTCTTCTCTGCAATCTCTACAAGGTAGCGCAGAAGGTCATCACTCACATGAACATTTGTAAATACCTTGGAGGCAGCAATCAAGTCGGCTTTAGTGGCAACAGGGCGTATAGATTCCAGCGGTTGCTTTTCTTTGAAGCGTCTCAGCAGCTTTATACTATCCTCGGTTTGGGGATAGCCCATCCCGATTTTAAGCAAAAATCGGTCCAACTGTGCCTCTGGCAACGGGAAAGTCCCTTGATTCTCGACTGGATTTTGCGTGGCGATAACCAAGAAAGGAAGATCTAGCATGCGAGTCTCCCCGTCTACACTGACCTGCCGCTCCTCCATCGCTTCGAGAAGACTGGATTGCGTGCGGGGTGTTGCTCGATTGATTTCATCAGCGAGCACGATATTCGCGAATAGCGGTCCCGGGCGAAACTCAAAATCTCCACTTTTTTGACTGTAAAAGTTAATCCCACTAATATCCGAAGGCAGCAGATCCGGGGTGAATTGCACTCGCTTGAAATCGCAGTCAATGGAACGGGCCAAGGTTTTGGCGAGCAGGGTTTTGCCTGTGCCTGGCACATCCTCCAATAGGATATGACCTCCAGATATTATCGCAACCAACAAGAGATCGATTGTCTCTTCGTTGCCGATAATGACTTCGGAGATATTGCTTCTGATCCGGAGTGCCATTTCATGAATAGGGTTCAATTCCAACATGAACATGCCTCTTTTCGTCTTTTTATTAAAATATTAGGGATAAGCGGGATAGCGGGATAACCTGATAAGCGGGATAAGCGGTTCATACCTGCTGGAAGCTAATTGGGTAACGGGGAAACCTCAGGCTGTTGAAGAAACCAACAGTCAGGCTGCCCAGAAACTAACGGTCAGGCTGTTGAAAAACCGACAGTCGAGCTGCTCAGAAACTAACGGTCAGGCTGTTGAAAAACCGACAGTCGAGCTGCTCAGAAACTAACAGTCAAGCTGTTGAAAAAC
>JACMJI010000261.1 GCA_014380705.1 Gorillibacterium sp.
GAGCGGGGTGAAATCGTTGAAATATTTAATAAATATCATTTTATTGATTTCTATCTTATTGACAGGTTGTACTATTGGCAAAGGCTCGTCTAAATCAGAATATCCAAATTTACCTGCGCAACCAGTTGTGGTATGGAATAGTATAGGATATCTTGTAACGGATGAAACAATATCGAAAAATAGTATTGGAAAACAATTAGGTGAAGTAAAGCGTTATTTTGATCCGAATAAAGCGTTTCCTGAAAAAGATGAAGATTCAACCATAGCACCAGTAGGAAGTAAATTATATGAGATCAATGATGTAGATGTTAAAAATGGTTTTGCAGTAGAAATGAACGGGAAATTCCGCAAAGCCACACATTTCGAACCTTAAACTAGTAAAAGAAAAACCGAGCGAATTCATGGACTTTTCCCGTGATCTCACTCGAGCTCAGGCAGCGACCTTTAATCCCCTCATTTTGAACTTCTCCTCTAATTTAAATAATAAATATGCAAATATATTAAGAGTAAAAAACAAGAGCACCCACATTGTATTTAGACGCCCCATGCGGTAAGCATTCATGATATTCCACAATCCGTAAAGAATCCAATAGGTAACGAAGCAAATAACCGAGAGAATGAATACAACATTGGGAGCTTGCGAAAATAAGACTTTGCTCTCAAGTGCAATCTTCACATCCCATTTCGTACTTCTGTCTCCCATTTGAATTGGATATGAAATATATGGCTGTTGGTTTAATTGTTCTTTCGTTGTGTTCGAAGGATATACGTACTCAGTTGTTTGAGCAAGGCTGTCCGTTTTGACTAGGTGAACAGACCTTAGAATACGCTTATTCTGACTAAAAAAGGTTTTGATTTCCTCAATGTTGATTGTCTCCTCTGCCACAATTCTCTTTTCGATTTGATTATGGTATTGCAACTGCATCTTGTCGAAATCCGTGCTATTCTTTTGTTCTAGAAATTGATAGAACGTTAAAAATAACAATGAAATGGCTAGAAACAACCCAGAAACCTTCAACATCGAATTTTTAAGCTTATTCTGAAACTGAACTACTTTTCTTAGCTCTGTATTGATAAATTTCTCTGCACCAAATCTATCTAATGCAATGTTAATACTATCTTCCACCGATTTACCTTGTTGTTGCAATTCTTTCACTGTATCTAATAAGTGATTTCTGATTTCGTCCTGAAAATCATCCAATTCCTTTGGGCTTAAATAAACATTTTTGCTCAATAACTTTATGTATCTTTCAATTTTATCCATATTCAAATCTCAACCCCCCTATAAAAAGTATCCATTATATTCTTGAAAAAAGACCACTGCATTTTTTTCGAAGTCAGATACTTGATACCCTCATCAGTAATTTTATAATACCTGCGTCTTCCGCCACCGCTTTCAGAATCGTCCCAATAAGGAAATATAAATTTACTACTCTCCAACCTCTTTAGGACGACATACATCGTTCCTTCTTTGATTTCAAATGTATTCTCACTGACGTCTCTTATACGCTTTGACATTTCATACCCATACAAATCTTCATGCTTTAAAAGACTTAATATGATGCTTTCAATATATCCCTTTAGCATTTCTTTATCGATTTCCAATTGAAAACACCCCCCTCTTTTATATATACCACAAAGTACTATATACCGTAAAGTAGTATACTATATATAATTCGTTTGCTTTAAACTTTTTTGCAAATTGTTTGCAGAGAAGCACAAAAAGGGCTGCAACAGCCTGCCAACTGGCAACTGTCACAACCCTCCTACCCACGTCCAACGCGAGCTCTCCGTACTTACTAACCACCCATTGCTATGGGTGCACGTTCATAGGTAATCCAGTCGCTCCAGCTCCCCGCAATCTGTTTGTCAATTTGATAGATAGTTGAGCATCACTAAAGTACTTCTTCGTATAACTTTTTTCGTTTTCCACTTTATTTATCGATAAGGATAAATGAAATTATTCTTTACTAACGAACACTCGTTAGTTATAATCGGAAGTAATCGAACATTCATTATTTTTATGAAAGGAGTACTTATAATATGGAAACCATTCATGAAGTTGGGTCATTTCTAGATACCAGCGGAGTTGTGATCCATAATCGCAATAAAAATTCTATACTCCATGTTGCCATAGATCTCTTCTCTCAAAGCGGCTTTAACGCGGTATCGATTAGAGATATTACTAGGGAGGTCGGCATCAAGGAAAGTTCTTTGTACAATCATTTTAAAAGTAAGGCAGTGATATTAGAAACGATTTATTACAATTTTCGAATGGACATAGCTAAAATCATACCACCACTGGGTAGTCTGGATGCCATTGTATCTTCTATGAATATAGATGTGTTTTTGACACAAGGTTTTCAGAACTTCTTAGAGCATATTCAAAATCCAAAGATGGAGAAGATATGGCGAATTATCTATTTGGAACAAGTTAGGGACCAGGAAGCCAGAGCGATATACTTGAACGATATTGTTGATGGCATTTGTGATTGTATGGCGATAGTATTTGAAAAATATATTGCATTGAAGCAAATTCAACCGCACGATCCTAGGATGCTATCAGTTAGTTATCAATATCCTCTGTTCCAAATGGCCAACATCTATGTATTAAGAAGGTTGGATGGACAGGGGACGACAGATGTCGAGCAAATGATGCTGGCTCATATTCATTTTTTTCTAAGTATGGTTCGGGTCAAGTAATGAGAAACGATGATAAAGGGAGAGGATCACTAGATGAATGGGGAAGAACGTGTGATTTCGGTGTATAGGAAGGGTGGAAACCCTGATCTTGTCATGAAAGCTTATGATGATACACTCGCATTATGGAAGGTGCCTGTTGAGTCTCTCTATATATCCACCTCCTTTGGTTTCATACATGTACTTGTTGCGGGGCCTGAAGATGCCGAACCATTGGTACTACTACATGGTTTTGGATTCAGTTCAACAATGTGGTTGGACAATGTTAATGCGCTAAGCGGACAATACCGGGTATACGCAATTGATTTTCCGGGTGATATCAACAAGAGCAGTTCAATCCGCCCAATCAAAAATAAAGCGGACTGTGCAGCTTGGTTCATTGAGATGCTGGATGGACTTCATATAGATAAGGCACATGTCTGTGGGCATTCTTATGGTGGATTCATTGCTTTGGTTCTCGCAACTCGCTTATCCTCACGCATTCGAAAGATAATCGCCATTAGCCCTGGTGCAAGTATGCAACCGCAAAATAAAGGTTTCTTTATCCGTTGTTTGCTTGCGGGAATGATGCCCACAACAACAAGGATTAACAAACTGATGAATTATATGACTGGTAAGGGGAACGTCATTAATCAGACTATCAAGGATCAGTTCATAATCGCCATGCAAAATGCACTTCCGCGAACAAAGTTATTCGTTTCTTACATAAATGATTATGAATTGGAGCAAATTACCGTTCCTGTATTACTGCTCATTGGAGATCAGGACATCCAGTATGATGTTAAGCAAGCCGTCAATCGAGCCGAAAAGGTTATACAATGTATTGAAGCCACCGTCATTCCCCATACTGGGCATGGCCTTCCTTTAGAAAAGCCGGAACTAGTGAACACATTAATGCTTGATTTTCTGGGGCGTAAGCCATGATCTATTTAAGTTAAACTCAAGATGATGGACCCGCGTTGAATACATCGCCCGGTACTTTACTTCAAGTGGCAATGTACTCACAACGCACATCCCACGCGAGCGCTCAATCCTTACACTTCACCCATCGCAATGGGTGCACGTTCATAGGTAATCCAGTCGCTCCAGCTTCCGGCGTACAGCTTGACGTTGGGGTAGCCTGCGTCCTTGAGAGCGAGCACATTCGGGCAGGCCGTGACACCGGAGCCGCAGTAGACGATGATTTCTTTATCCTCAGACAGATCGGCAAACCGTTGGCGCTGTTCTTGTGAGGGCTTCCAATGCCCATTGGCATCCATGCCGTCTTTCCAGAAACGATTCAAGGCGCCCGGGATGTGTCCCGCTACTGCATCGATCGTCTCCTCGCGGCCTGCGAAGCGGTTTGGGTCTCGTGAGTCGATCAATACCGTGCCTTTGGTGCCTAACTTAGCCATAACCTCGCCGCGGGAAACGATCCAGTCATCCTGAATATGCGGAATGAATTGATCCGCTTGAACCTCATGGACATGATTGGTTACCTCATTGCCTTCTTGTTCCCATGCGGTGTAGCCCTTATCCATTACGACGGTATGCCGGTGTCCATAATACCGAAGCAGCAACCAGAAGCGGCAGGCCATAGCTCCACCCTGGTCATCATAAGCTATGATTCGTTTCGTTGATCCAATTCCGGCTGCGCCTAGTTTAGCCGCGAGGATATTAACGTCAGGCAGAGGGTGTCTTCCGCCATGCTCCGCCACTGGGGAGGATAAATCCAGCTCCAAGTCAAAATAAACGGCTCCAGGAAGATGGTTAGCCTCGTAGGCTGCACGTCCCTCTCCTAGCTGTCCTAATGAAAATCTGCAATCCACTAATATCACATCGGGATAATTCATATGTTCTTTAACCCATTGCATGCTTACGATGGAGGACATAAGCTTCCCTGCCTTTTTCTTTTTATTATATAACGCCAAATGGGACGGATTCCACTCTATATTAAACTTTTTAGGGTATTCAATAAGATATACCGATAAACAAACTCCCTATTTTAAAAAACGTGTGTTGCTTGTATTATTATGATTAGAACGGAATTTTAAAAAAAATGATGATTGGTGGGGGAAAATGATGATTTTATGGAGAGAAGATTTAAATATCGGTGTCGCAGCTGTAGATACACAGCACCAAGAGCTTGTCCGAATTTTAAATGATTTTTTGGTTGCCTGCACACAACAGAAGGGCAAAGGGAAAATTATTGAGACTCTGGACTTCCTGGTAAGCTACACGATTACCCACTTTACTGATGAAGAAGCAATTATGGTTAAGAACAGCTATCCGAATTATGATGTGCATAAGCTGGAGCATGAACGCTTTGTCCAGGACATCATTACGATTAAACGTCAGGTTGAAACCCAAGGAGTCTCCGTGCTCACGACAATAAAAATTAATCGAACCCTTGTGGATTGGCTCATTAATCATATCCAAAAAGATGATCAAATATTAGGAGCTTATATTAAAGGACTCACCGGCAGCAGCAAGCAGTAGCTATGCCAACGCCTAAAGCATATTCTCCCTTGTTTATGATTCACCTCTCTGAAGAGTTCGCTCGCGAGCTATGTAGTTGGAGATATCCTGCCCCTTATGATCTCTACCGCTGGCCTGCTTGGGACAAGATGGTGATTGACGGCTTCGAGTTTGCTGACCCAACGATCCGTGCTGAGCAATACCGCGGGGTTGTTGATGAAGTCGGGGACCTCATCGGGTTTGTTCAATTTTTCCCCATGGAGGGTGTCACTAGACTGGGGATGGGTCTTCGGCCAGACCTCTGCGGAAAGGGACTTGGTCCAATCCTGGCGCGAAAAGCTGCCGAGGAGGCCTTGCTGCTTCGCCCCGGTTGTCAGGTTGATCTAGAGGTGCTCCTATGGAACGACCGTGCCCGCAAAGCTTATTTAAAAGCAGGGTTCATCATTGAAGATGATTATGAACGATCCACACCAACAGGCATTGGTTTTTTCCATTGTATGGTATATGTTCGATAAACATGTCCCACAATGGTTATATCGCGATTAACGTACCGCTCGCCCACTCCTAACGGCAAGTTTTAGTCGCCGCTTGGGGTCGGGCGTTTTTTGTTTTTGACCAGCGTTCCAAACCACAGCAAATTAGATGCAAATCTGATACAATAGAGGGAATGTCTTTTGCATTGTTTTACAAGGCACGGTTAAGGGATGGGTACGCAAGGACGGTTACAGTTCGAGACCGATTTGCGTAATGACCCAGAGATCGGCAGGACGGAGGTGCCAGCATGGCGCTCTTAAAAATTCCAGCAAACCGCATCGAGCACGTGATCAAAGCTATGGAATCAAATATGGAGCCCGTTGTTTTGGCACGGGGCTGGAACTATTTTCATCGGGGAAGTGTCGGTGAGCTTGAGCTTGCAGGCGGAACCCTGCTTCATGCCAAGGTTAAGGAAATGAAGGACTGTGATGTCGTTCTAAACCTTGAACATGTAGAAGAAAGCAGCTGTACCTGTACGACAGGGGGGAAATGGTGCAAGCATAAAGCCGCGGTTCTGTTCAAGGCTTATTCTCTTCACGGTAGACCAGAGCTGCTATTTGTTAGTATGCAAAAAGCGGCAGGTGCCAAGCTCCGTGCCCGTGAGAAAGCCGCACGACCAGCCAAACAAGCACCAGCTGCTGCACCAAGAGCAACAGAATTGCCGAATGAATGGCATCAATATTTTGAGCGCCGCTTCAGTGGCTTTATTCTAAGTTATCAGCAATCTGTGGAAAGCTTCTACCGGGCGGCACGGGAGACACTAACCCCCTTTGCCATTAGTTGGGGCGAACCTCTTGCCGGCATGTTTCAAATGCACGTTATGCTTTTTGTGCTGCGGAGAATTGACCGGTTTCGCAAAGATAATCAATCGTCCTATGTGACGTATTATAACGAGAATGCAGCGAGGAATACGGCTACCCTATGCAGGGAGAGCCTTAGAGTTGCCGCAAGCCAAACCGATGCAGCCCTTATTCGCAAACGCTGGCCCAACCACTATAAACAGACCAAGGAAATCGTCCGCGACATGCTGCTAGGTGTTCAGGCCGAGGCTTCGGATCAGTTGGATACTTACCGGTTGCTCTGGCAGGAGTTTTTCCTAAAGAGTGAGAGCAGTACGGAGGAGCAGGCTTGGCTCCGGTCATTGAACCCCGCCGAGTTCCCTAGCAGGCAGCAGGATTTTATCGTGCTGGCGCTTTCCCATTTTCTCTTTTTGAGTGGCGATGACGACTCCGCAATTGCGACTCTTGAGCAGCTTAATACGCGGCAGCCTGCGGATTTCGAAGGCACGTTAGCCCATCTGTCTCGGCAGAAAGAATGGGTACGGATGATGAAGTGGCTGCGTTGGCTGTTGCCTGCACTGCCCCGCGCTCGTCAGGAGGAGTTTCACCGCCTCTGCGTCTACTGGACGGAGGCCGCTCGGGAAACGGGTGCGCATGAGGAGTGGATCCTTGCGATCCGGGCCCTTCTGCCCCGCAGCTACCCATATTACACAGAATACCTTATGAAGCATGGCCGCTATCGGGAGTGGGTTGATCTTCAGCTTGCGGGTCGTGTTCCTATCGCGAGTTTATACACCTCTGAATTTAAGCTGATTCGTGACGCTGAGCCTGCCCTGATGCTTCCCTTGTATCATCAGTCGATTGAGCGATTAATCGCCATGAAGAATCGCAACTCTTACACAGAGGCCGTGCGTCTGTTAAAAAAGCTGCGTTCGTGCTATCGAGATTTGGAACAGGTCCAGCGTTGGAATGATTATGTCGACCGTCTAATGGAGAAGTATGCAAGGCTGCGTGCCCTGCAAGAGGAATTGCAGAAAGGAAAGTTGCTTCTATGACCACCTTAGGAACCTATACAATAGAAGCGGATTGGCTGGAGGAGGGCGCGCTCTTTCTCTGGGGAAAGCGGGGCCAAAGTATTGTTCCTGCGGAAGAGGTCAAGGACCATCTCTTCGCTTGGCATGAGCCTTCCTTTTATGGCACATTTGTTGAAACGGTTGAGCAGGATTACCGAATGGGTGTTAAGCTTTCGGCACAGGAAGCGTTTGATTATTTTTGCCATACCCCTCCCCTGGTGCATGCTGATTACTTATGGAGCGAGACTGCTGAGGATTTGCGTCAGCTTTCTCCCTATTTGAGGTCTGCCCTGGAAAATGGCTGTTTCATGCCGGATTATGAACAGTGGAAGCATGGATCGCTTGGCTGGAGACTGGAGCTGCCGGATGAGGCTAGCCC
>JACMJI010000262.1 GCA_014380705.1 Gorillibacterium sp.
ATTACAGCTGAAAAAGAGGTAGTTACAACTAAAGCTGCACACATCGAACCGCTATCCAAAAGTGAGCATGCTAAAGTGGATACCGTTAAAAAGGATGGCCCTATTCTGTTTCCAGACCCAATAACATTGGAGGATTTAACAAGCATGATTGCCGAACGGCGTACAGAAGCAGGAGGCGGACCGGTCATATTTACCGATGATCTTTATGACCACTCCGTTACAAGATTAAAAATTGCTGATTACGCAATAGACAGCTCAAAGGTTATGCCAGGCAGCATCACCACGAATCTGCTTGATGACGGTAGTGTAGAAACCGACAAGCTGCAGGATGGAGCCGTAACCTCAGTCAAGCTAGCCGCCGATTCAATCCTTTCCCATCATATTGCAAACGGCGCCGTGGGTCCTGGTAAAATTGCAGATCGTTCTGTCAATGGTAGCAAGCTTGCGGATGGGAGCATAACGGCAGATAAACTAGCAGATCGTGTCATTGGACCTGGTAAGCTGGCATATGGCTCTATCAGTGCCAAGCACCTTCAGCCAGAGTGCATTTCGACGGAGCTTCTGCAGAATCAATCCGTTTCAGAGGACAAAATTCAGAGCGGGGCTGTACGTAGTGCACAGCTAGGAAATGGTTCTGTTAACTCTGTTAAGCTTGCTAAAGGCTCTGTCGTTACTGAAAAACTCAAGGATGGTGCAATTACGGAGGAGAAGCTAGCCAAGGGCAGCATTGGCAGCGATAAGCTTCAGGATTCAATCATTCGACAGGAGCACCTGGTCATTGGAGCGGTTGGAACCGAGCAATTGCAACCAAAAGTAGTTACCGCGGACAAACTGGCAGCTCAATCCGTAAGGAACGAACATATGACTGAGGGTAGTGTAACTTCGGAGACGGTAGCAGAAGAATCGATCAAGGAGAGGCATCTGTCGACAGGTAGTGTGACGGGGAACAAAATACCCCCAGGTACGCTTGAAGCCCACCACCTCGCGCCGGGCTCGGTTGATTCGGAGCATCTGAAACCGGAAAGTGTGGATCGTACTCACCTCGCTATGGAATCTGTCACCTCAAACAAAATAGCATTTGGGGCTGTCCGTGCTGAGAATATTGCTGAAGGTTCTGTAGCAAGCCACCACCTTGCGGCACAATCCGTTAAGGGCCTCCATATTTTTCCTGGAGCGGTTGGGATCGAGCAGCTGCAACCCAAGGTGGTTACCGCGGACAAATTGGCCGCGCATGCCATTCGGAATGACCATTTGAGCGAAAACAGTGTAACATCGGAGATTATAGCTGAAGAGTCAATCAAAGAGAAGCATCTATCGCCAGGTAGTGTGACGGGCAACAAAATACCTCCAGGAGCTCTCGAAGCTCGCCACTTTGCTGCAGAATCTGTTAACTCGGTACATCTCAAGTCGGGAAGTGTGGATCGTGCTCACCTTGCTATGGAGTCGGTTACCTCTAACAAAATAGCGTGCGGGTCTGTACAGGCCGAGCATCTTGCTGAAGGTGCGGTGGAAAGTCACCATCTTACGGCCGAATCCGTTAGAGGGTATCATTTGATGCCCGAAGCGATTAAGGCTTTGCATCTGGACGATGATTCTATTACCACTAACAAGCTGGTAAATGGTTCGGTAAACGCAGCAAAGCTTGCTCCTGGTTCCGTGAATGTAACACATATAACGGATGCCTCAGTCACTGCGAAAGCACTTGCAAGTGCAAGTGTAGGAAGTGTCCATTTATTGCCCGGTGCCGTTGTTTCCCTGCACGTTAGCGCTGCTGCGATTGGCAGCGTGCACTTGCAAAAGCATTCCGTTGTTACGGAAAAGCTGAAGGACTCCTCCGTTACGACCACTAAACTTTCAACGGGGGCGGTCACCGCCGAGAAGCTTGATGTGGAAGCGATAGGGTCCGTCCACATTAAGCCGTCAGCAATCATGTCTCGACACATTCGCACGGAAGCAATAGATTCCACACATCTAGCAACTGGAAGTATCACAGCTCAGCATATAAGCGCAGAATCCATTGTTGGCGATCACCTTACACCTGAAGTAATTGAAGACCATCATATTGCCAATACTGCGATAACAGCAAGACACCTGCGCGATGGTTCTATAGAGCAACGCCATCTTTCGGAGGAGCTGCGTACGTCCTTCACCGCTGTTAATAAAGAGGATTTACTTAATCCTTGCACCCTGCAAACGGTTGGCGCTCAATCGGGAAGCCTGCAGCAATTTGGTGTTGTTCCTTTTGAGCTTTCGGCTGTTTGTGATAGCTGCATTGTACCGATCCGCTTTAACGAACCTTTTGCTGAGGGACAGATCGTTGTTGTCGCAATGACGAATCAGTTATCTTGCTTTGCAACCCTTAAGGAATCCGCCGCCTCTGGAGCTGTTATCGAAGTTAATCGAGTCGGCAGAGAGGCGGAAAGTGGGGGTGCTGAGATCGTGGGCCTCCTGAACTGGATTGCGATCGGCACCAACCGAAGCTAACTTAAGCGGGATAGACTTGATCGGCAGCTTCCAAATACCAATCCATAGAGGACCTTACTTGTAAAGCGAATGCTTTCAGGCAAGGTCCTGTTTTGCTTTTTGCTAATAAAAACAAATTGTCTATTTGGACTGGCGACAGGCACTACATCTGCCGTGTCCGCCATTCGGGTGATACATACAATGGGATATATAGCCAACAATCCGGGAGGTGAGATTGATCATGTCCACTGGAAAAGAAATGAGAAGGGGTCGGTTACACTCAAGGCCGCGATGCATCATCAATTCCCCTAACCCAGTCGTCTCGGTTATCATTCCTGTCATGAATGAAGCACGGACGCTTGGCCAGGTTATCCTGGAAGCAAGACGTGTTCACCGGCATACAGAGGTTATCGTTGTGATTAACGGTTCGAGAGATGGTTCGGAAAAATTATCTAGGCGGATGGGTGCTCGGGTCGTTCGCTATGATCAAGCACTTGGTCATGATGTCGGGAGAAGTGTCGGGGCATTCGCAGCAAAGGGCAGCATCCTGTTATTTATCGACGGAGATATTGTTATCCCAGCTAAAAAACTTAAGCCGTTCGTAGAAGCGATTGAGAAGGGGGTAGACATTGCCCTTAATTCATACAATGGAGCCGTTAAGAAAAGAAAGGTTCATGGCGTTGTCCTATCTAAGCACGCGCTCAACATTATGCTCTCTAAACCCTTCCTTCGCGGAGCATCCTTAACCGCGATACCTCACGCAATCAGCCGCAGGGCTCTAGAGGAAATAGGTGGAGAGCTGCTAAGTGTACCTCCAAAAGCGCATACTGCTGCCGCGCTGGCTGGATTAAACATGAAGACCGTCGGCTATGTAGAAGTGGGCAAGACCAATCCTCGAAAGCGGAAAGGACGCGACCCGCTCACAAACCTGATTGTAGGGGACCATTTAGAAGCCATGCATTATCTCATTAAACACAACAATAAGCGTGCCGGGAAATCAGACCTTGGGAGAAAAAGAGAGCTGGTGATTGAATGACATGACCAAGTCGACCCCCTCTATCTTTAAAAAGATCGCCAATGTAAAAGTTAGTCAAAACAAGGTGGCGAATATCCCTGATAAAGAAATAGAGCTGCAGAAAATTAGGACGGCTTCTGCAGAATCGGCCAGGGGTAAAAAAAAGCAGCAGCCAAAGTCATCCATTAAGGGAAGAACAACTAAGAGAAGAACAATTAAGAGAACAACGATAAAGAGAAGCACGACTAAGGTTCGCCAAAACGGCAGTGCAGCAGTTAGAGCCAGTAAACCCGTGTTCAAGTTACCGGGGAGTGGACATAAACCGCGGCGGGTACAGGCAAAACCTAGTCAATTATCATTAGCCTATCGAGCCGGGAATTTAGCTGGCGTCCAGGCCCTCATGGAATCTCCTTTTGAATCGAACCCACGGATGCTATTAAACAGCGACTTCTGGCAATGGGCGACAAGAAACGGGATCAAACCGGAAGGTAAAAGCTATCAGCTCGACGCAATCCGTTATGCGGAAGGTTATTGTCAGGCAATGCGAATTGCTGCTTTCGATTGGGTTCCGCTTCCTACGACGCAAAGCGTGGCTGCTATTCTACCGATAACCGGAAGCGAAGTGAATGTAGGGCAAGTACTAAACCAGCTTAAGCGTTTACCGTTACAAGAGATCATTATTGTTGCCAACGGAGTGGATGACGAAACCTTTGCAGACATTCGAAGGCACCCGGCACAGCCGATTATCATTTCTTATGATGAGGTAATTGGTTATGACATTGGGCGAGCGATCGGTGCCAAGCTATCTGCTTCCGATATCCTGCTTTTTGTAGACAGTGACATCATTATTTCCGCAGAGAAGCTCGTCCCTTTTATCTGCGAAATCGATAAGGGTAGTAGTATGGCCTTAAATAATATAACGCCATATTTGCGTAATTTCAGCAGTTGGGACGCGGTCACTGTTGTCAAAGCCTTTGTCAATCGGGCGTTGGGGCGAACGGATCTAGATGCCAATTCACTTACTGCTGTTCCCCATGCGCTGAGCCGCAGCGCGATTGATGTGATTGGTTACAGCAGTTTGGCGGTACCTCCGCTAGCACAGGCTCACGCTATTCGCGCTGGTTTACAGGTTTCCGCACCAGCTAGTGTTGATGTGATATCACTCAATCGGCGGCGTCCAATGAATCAAGGCATAGGCAACCCTGTCGAGAACCTGATTGTGGGTGATCACTTGGAGGCGTTAGCTTCTATCATGGAGCTTTCAAGTGAACGAATTGATTATCCTGACTTCATGAGGGAACGACGTTATGGGGAGGCTGCACCATGAATGGACCATTAACGAGCATAATCATTCCCACCTATAATGGACTTGAACTTTTGCGGGATTGTATTGCGGCGATTCGCACCTATACAACCGTGAATTATGAACTGATTGTTATCGATAATGGCTCTGAGGATGAGACATTGGCCTTTTGTCGACAAGAGAAGATTAATTTTGTCTCTCTACCTAGCAATGTGGGTTTCCCCAAAGCATGTAACCGTGGACTACGTATCGCGGTGGGGGACACGCTTTTATTGTTGAATAATGATGTCATTGTTAGCCATAATTGGCTAAATAATATGCTCGCCTGCTTAAACGCTGACGAAGCCACGGGGGCAGTAGCCCCCTATTCAAATCGGGTTTCTGGTATTCAGCTTCTGGATTCGGGTTACGAAACGGTTGAGGAGTTCCACTGTATAGCAGCAACTCGTAATACCCCAGACCCTAATCAGTGGAAACAAGTCGAGAGGTTAGTCGGAATGTGTTTTCTATTCAAAAGAACAGTGATGAACCAAATCGGTCTTTTGGATGAGAGGTTTACACCAGGCTTGTATGAAGATGATGATTATTGCTATAGACTTCGTCAATCTGGCTACAAGCTTATGCTGGCTGGCGATGTTATTGTGCATCACAAGGGCAGTATGAGCTTTAAGAAAACCGATCCTGAAGTTCTAGAGGCGCTAATTCGTACGAATCGCGATAAGTTCCAGAGTAAGTGGGGTATTGATCCGCAGGGATTTTATGCGCCATTTTTAGAAGAGGGGGAACGAGTGTGAAGGGAGTCATTCTCGCTGGAGGGAAAGGAACACGCCTTGCTCCAATGACTTTCATGATCAATAAGCATCTTCTTCCTGTCGGGAGATACCCGATGATTCACCATGGAGTCATTAAGCTGCGGGATGCGGGTATTCAGGAGATTCTCATCATTATAGGCAAACAGTCTGCGGGGCTCTATGCAGAATATTTAGGCGGAGGAAGCCGATTCGGTGTGAGGATCTCCATGCGTATCCAAGAGGAGGCTGGAGGGATTGCACAAGCACTTGGGCTAGCCGAAGATTTCATCCCACCCGGAGAAAAGTTTACCGTCTTGTTAGGAGATAATTTGTTCGAAGATTCTCTTCAACCACACACGGAAGCCTTTCTTGCCCAACAGGATGGAGCAAGGGTATTGGTGAAGAAGGTGCCGGACCCCGAGCGATACGGCGTACCTGTTTTTGATGGAAATCGAATCCTTCGAATTGATGAGAAGCCAGACATTCCAGGGTCGAGCTATTGCGTAACCGGCATCTATATGTATGACCGAAGTGTCTTTGACGTCATTGCCTCTACACTTCCGTCCAAGCGGGGAGAGCTTGAGATTACGGATGTCAATAATCACTATGCAAGGGAAGGCAAGTTAGCATATGCCGAGCTTAATGGTTGGTGGAGCGATGCGGGGACCTTTGAGTCCCTACTGAATGCTTCTTCTAAGTTAATAAGTGTTGTAGAACCCAGTAATGAGCCCCATGACGAAGAGTTGAATTAGAGGCAGCATTACAGCTAACACGAACGCAAGGAGGTAGGTCAAATGTTTAATGATCAGATTCCCGGCATGAAGGCACGTCCTGAAGACATTCTACAGATGGCTGAAGAGAAATGCCGATATTCAGTGAGTCTCTTATGATCAAGAGCCAAATACACGAGACGCTGGTCAAAAGAAGATTGTTATCATGAAGCTATTGGTGCTCGGCGCAAATGGTATGGCCGGCCACGTCATGGTCAAACACTTTC
>JACMJI010000263.1 GCA_014380705.1 Gorillibacterium sp.
AGGAATACTGCTACTTCTGCATCCTCCATCCGGTAAAGATCCAGCACGGGATAGTCACGACCTGTTAGCACTTCATATTCCTTACGAATACGATCAAAAACCTCACCCGCTTTGTACATGGCAACCGATTGCTGGTAACAGTTATTAATGTAGTCCGGTTCATTCATGTAGGGTCCAACCGTTATCGGGTTATTACGGTCCAAGGTGTCAGCAAAGCCAGCTGGAGCAAATTCCCCAACAAACTTCTGGACATCGGAGCGCTCAGCGAATGTTGATACCCGTCGCTTCTGGTGCGAGGTAAAATATCCATCAGAAGCAACCATAACGGGTAGACGTACCTCTGGGTCCTCCGCCAGCTTAATAGCCATAATGTTCATGTCATAAACCGCTTGGGGATCACGGCACATCAGAATCGGCCAGCCTGTGTTTAGCGCGTAGTAAAGGTCAGAATGATCCCCGTGAATGTCCAGTGGTCCAGAAACGGAGCGACAGACCAGATTGAGCACCATAGGAAAGCGTGTACCCGATTGTACGGGCATCTGTTCAAGCATATACAAATATCCGTTAGCGCTTGTCGCGTTGAAGACGCGGCCGCCTGCGGTTGAGGCTCCATAACATATCCCTGCTGAACCATGCTCCCCGTCCGCTGCAATCAGCTTGATATCATGTTTGCCTTTTACCTTCAATAGATCAAGAAATTGAGCAACCTCAGTCGAAGGAGATATCGGATAATAGCCCATAACATGATAATTAATTTGGTGAGCGGCATAGGCTGCCATCTCGTTGCCGGATTCATAAACAATCTTCTGTTCTACCAGGCCGGGCAGCTTTTCTTTATTCATATCAATCGCCATTCCTTTAGCCTCCTTGCACATTCTTGATCATGTCTACAAGATTAAAGCGATGGGGTACACGATGCTCATCGGCATAACCATCCGTTTCACGTTCGCCGGATAAAGCATCCGTTGGGCAAGCAATAATACATTTAAGACAGCCCTTGCAATATTGATAGTCAATGCCCTTGAGAAACATTTGCGGGCGCCCTTTCTTGTCAGGCAATTCCTCCCACACAAAGCAAAAATCAGGACATACGTTATCGCAGGAAGCACAGTGAATACATTTTGATTCTTCAAAATGCGGCATAACACCGGAGCGTGATATACTCAGGTCCTTCATAATGCTATTGCCCGGATTAACGATGACTCCGCCCATAGGTTGAGTCTCATAGCCGAGAACAGGAACATCCCAACGAACGAATTCCGGCATTGTAAAGCCTTCCGGGACCGTAAGCTCGCGGAACTCTACCTCGTTATAGCCTCGTTCGAACGTGTCAAGGGCAGGCTGTACGGCTCCTGGATATTTGCTTGCCAGCGACTTCGTGATAACTTCCTTCATCTGTTCTGCATCAAGGAATGGACAGAGCCGGAACAAGGCACCGAGCATCGCCATATTGACACGGTTCTTCTCTTCGAGTGCAATCGTAGTCGCGTCGATCACAGCGATGGTTCCGCCTACCATCTTTAATTGGGCTTGCAGCATCTCCGGTGTCTTAGCAGAATTGATTAGAACGATGCTATCCTCCCGGATTCCACTGACCACGTTAACTGTTTTGGATAAGGATTCATGAAAAACACCAACAACATGCGGTCTCTCTACGGGAGAAGTATCACGAATTCGTGTGTCAAGCTCGCAAAAACGGATATGTGCTTTAACCGCAGAGCCTTTCTTCTCAGAGCCATAGGATGAAAAGCTTACCCCATTCAGACCTGAGCCGGTCACTCCAGCCTCGGCAAGCATTTTCCCTGCGAGGTTCGCGCCTAGTCCACCGATGGATTCCAATCGAATCTCAAAAAAACCTAATTCATTCACTTTAGGCAGTTTTGCCATTTGGCCGCCCCTTTCCTCTATCAATGAAGAGAAAAATAAATTGCTGAAATTAAAAAAATCACACATATAAATCTATTATTGATGAAAATCCTGAGATAAGCAATCCTTTTTATCAAAAACAGTGATAAGAATTGTGAATGATGTCACACATTATTACGAATCACAAAAAAGGGGAGAAAGACCTTTATAGAACGGGATAAAAAAGAGCTTAAAGTCTTTTCATGATCTCAATTCCGATTCTATTGAAGGAGTCTCTCCACTTGACTGTATATGCATCTATTCGTTAGCTAAAAAACAATTTTCAATGGCATGAACGTGAAATAAGTCACTATTAATTTTGCGCCCCTAATTAGGCTTTCATAAAGAACAAACCAGCGGTTTGAGGTCCACAATGACTTGAGATGACGCAACCAGCCTCAGTAATATATACTTCTTTAACTGATGGATGAGCAATCAATTCATTCCGTATGAATTCGGCCTCCTCTTTGGCAAAGGAATGTGCGATAAATACCATCCCATGCATGATCTGGTCCATATTTTGAAGAGCGTTATCGAGCAGCTGCCTGATCGCTTTATCTCGCTTACCACGGATTTTAGCAATCATGCTCAATTTCCCACTGGTTACGGAGACAATCGGACGTATTTTAAGAATATTACCAATAAAAGCCTGAGTGCTCGAACATCTTCCACCCATATGTAAATAATCGAGTGTATCAATAACAAATGAGGCCTCTACATCAACTCTTTTTGCC